>DATEAV010000351.1:0-5794 GCA_035288185.1 Anaerolineales bacterium
GCTGGTGGCGGTGTGGGGAGGGTCCTCCGACATCCTCGTCGGTGACTATCCGGGGTTGGCTCCGGAGGTGGTTGTCCCGCTCCTCAACGCCGCCTATGAGGGAATCAAGCCTGAGACGATCGTCATCGGCTTCAACATGGCCACGACCGCCTCCAGCGCCGAGCAATGGGAGGAATGGCACGAGCGGGCTTTCGCCCTCTCGCCGCGCTTCGATTGGTTTGGTGTTCAAAGCCACGACGTCCTCGTGACCCAGCTCGAAGAGCCGGGGGCCTATGCCGGCCTGATCGGCCTGACCAACGTTCGGGCCTTCCTCGACGCTCATGGCTACAGCCACCGCCCTCTCTTTCTGAACGAAGGAGGCTTTCCGTTTGAGGGAACGATCGGCCTGCCCGCTCAAGCGCACGCCGAGCAGGTTGTGGAGACCTATCTTCTTGGCCCGGCACTCGATATCGACCTGCGAGGCTGGGCCTACTTCGCCTACTTCGGCAAGCAGGCCGATTCCGATGAGGGCGTCTATGGCCTGATGACGCCTCTCGATGAGCACGATCCGCCCCTGCCGCGGCCGTCGTGGCTCGCCCTGCAGACGCTGATTCGCACGGTCCACTTCTTCGACTACGAGTTCGAGGCCCGGCTTTCGGGCGAGCTCAACCAGGCCAGCCCGCCCTTCGTGCTTCGCTACTCCCACAGCGACAACCCGGATACCCGTCTCTGGGCTGTCTTCGCGCCGCGCCTCGGTCGCAATGAGCCTGCCGAAGAAGAGGTGACGATCGATATCTCCCCGGCCCACGCGGCCACATTGGTCGATCTGTATGGAGAGACCTCACCGATCCTGCCGGATGCTTCGGGCCTGGTGAGGCTGACGGCAAGAAGCTCACCGGTCTATGTGATCGTGCATCCCTGAGCAGCACGCACCCTGCACGATCTGGAGAAGCCCCATGGAGCAGCGAGCCGGAATCCAGATCAGCACGCGAGCGTTCCTTCAATCGGCCCTGATTCTCCTCGCGTTAATCATCCTGGCCGGGGCGCTCACCCTCGTTCTGCCCGCCGGCCGCTACGAGCGGGCGACAGTCGAGGGCAGGGAAATCATCCTCCCGGACTCCTTCCAAACAGTGCAGCGCCCGGACTACCCTGCCTGGCGATGGTTCACCGCGCCGATCGAGGTCCTGGCAGGGCCGCAGGGGCTCACCGTGATCACCATCCTGATCTTCATTCTGATGGTCGGCGCCTCGTTTGCGGTCTTGGAGCGCGCTGGCATCCTCCAGGCCGCGCTTGACGGAATCGTCCGGCGCCTCGGCGGCCGCAAGTATGTCCTCCTGCTTGCCGTTTCTTTCTTCTTCATGCTCCTCGGGGCGTTCTTTGGGATCTTCGAGGAGGTCGTCCCGCTGGTCCCCTTGATGATCGCCCTTGCCCACTCTTTGGGCTGGGACTCCCTGGTCGGCCTCGGGATGAGCATCCTGGCAACCAACGTCGGTTTCTCGGCGGCGATCACCAATCCGTTCACCATCGGGGTTGCGCAGCGGCTGGCGGATCTGCCTCTCTACTCGGGCACGCTGTTCCGAATCCCGGTCTTCCTCGTCTTCTACGCGCTGCTGGCGCTCTTCCTCATGCGCTACGCGCGACGCATCGAACGCCGGCCGGAGGCGTCGCCCATCGCCAAGGAAGATCAGGCCGCCCGGCTTCGTGCCCGAGCCGAGGCCCCCGGCGCGGGCGCCGCGCCCCGCCTCGGGCCTTCTCTAGTCTGGTTTGGCGCGTTCATCGGGCTGATCCTGGTGGTTCTGGTGGTCGGCCCTATGTTGCCCTCAATCCGAGATTATGCGCTGCCGCTGGTGGGCATTCTCTTCCTGATCGCCGGCGTCGGGGCAGGCTGGATCGCCGGTGCCGGTGGAAAGAGGGTCCTACAGACGGTCGGCCGCGGGATGGCCGGCATCGCCCCGGCCATCCCGCTCATCCTGATGGCCGCCAGCGTGCAGCATATCGTCACCCAGGGCATGGTGATCGACACCCTCCTGAACCGCGCTTCCCTCTCCCTCTCAAGCGCCAGCCCGCTCCTCTCAGCGCTCGGGATCTTCGGCCTCACGCTGGCGATCGAGTTTTTCGTCGCCTCCGGCTCCGCCAAGGCCTTTCTCCTGATGCCGATCCTGGTTCCCCTCGCCGACCTGATCGGCGTCACACGCCAGACGGCTGTGCTGGCGTATTGCTTCGGCGACGGGTTCTCCAACCTGCTTTACCCCACCAACCCGGTGCTCCTGATCAGCCTGGGCCTCACGGTGGTCACCTTTCCCAAGTGGCTTCGCTGGTCACTGACGCTGTGGGCCGGGATCGCTGTCGTCTCGGCGGCCTTCCTGGCTCTGGCCGTCGCGATCGGCCTGGGCCCGTTCTAACCGTGGAGGCGACCTCCGATCTCTTCCCAGCGACGTATGAGGCCTCGCGATCGCGCTTTCGCGCCGCCCTCGCTCCGCTTCGCCTCCACTGGCCCGAGGCCCGCCTCGGCTTCCACCGGCTGCAGGGCGGCGAGGACCTGACGATCGACTGGATCGAGGCCCGTCCGACGGCGTCCACCGACCGCTTGTTGCTTTTCACGACAGGCGAGCACGGAATCGAGGGCTACGCGGGCTCGGCAGTCCTGCAGCTCGTCCTCTCAACTTACCTGCCCACGCTCGACCCCACCCGCACGGGGCTCTTTCTGGTTCACGCCATCAACCCCTGGGGAATGAAACACCGTCGGCGGACCAACGCAGAAAACGTCGACCTCAACCGCAACTTCCTCTCACCCGGATCACTCTTCGATGCCTCCGGCAATCCCTCCTATGCCAAGCTTCACCCGCTTCTCAACCCGACGGGCCCGGTGCGCAGTTTCACTCGAGGCCGCATGTCGTTCTATGCCCGCCTCCTCCGTGAGGCGGCTCGCCTTGGCCCGGCCCGCTTCCGCGAGTCAGCACTGATCGGGCAGTACCGCTTCCCCCAGGGCATCTACTACGGAGGCGACCGCTTGCAGGAGGAGGCCCGCGCTCTGACCGCCCTCTTGGAGGCCCAGCTCCCGCTTTATGAGCGCATGCTCCACCTCGATGTCCACACCGGCTACGGGCCGCCCCGCTCGATGATGGTCGTCACCTCGGCGCTCGAAGCCCGCGCCTCCCAGGACCTGGAGCGCGTCTTCGCCTACCCCTCCGTCGTCAAAGCCACCTCCACCGAGTTCTACCGGATTCAGGGCGACATGATCGATTACGTCTACGCGCTCGCTCGAGAAAGGCGCGCCGGCAGGCCTTTCTTTGCCGCCAGTTTCGAGTACGGCACGCTCGGCGAAAGCCTGGGCGCCATGCTCCGCAGCCTGCATATCATGGTGCTTGAGAACCAGCTGTATCACTTCGGCGCCGCCTCATCGGCCTTGGGGGATCGCATCCGCCGGGAGTTCGACGCCCTTTTCGCCCCAAAGGATCCCGCCTGGCGGGCCCAGGCCCTCGAATCGGCTCGAGGCGCAGTGAAAGGGATTCTGACGGCCGAGGGATACCTCTAGCTACGCGCCCCCCAAGCGTTCGGCCTTCGGGCAACGACATCGGCCACCGCTTTCCGGAGAGCTTGAAGCCCCGGGAACATTCGGTATGGCGATGTTACAATCGGCCGCTCAGGAGCGGGAGAGCGCCTTGTCGAAACGTCTCGCCTGGATTCTGGCCGTCGTCGCCCTTCTGTGCCTCGCTGCCGCGGCTGCGGGGGTCGCCTTGCTCGCCAGCGACCTCCCCTTGAGCCCATCCCCCACGTCGCCGCTCCCCTCCGACACCGCACCCGCACCCACCGCCGAGCTCCCTCCCACCTCGACCCCCGGGCTTCCCGCCGAGACCCGCCGCTCGATGGACGAGATCCAGGGCCAGGTGGTGGCGCTGCGAGGCCTCAACCCGCTCGGGTCCGTGGAGCGGGCTCTGCTGACCTCCGCCGAGCTGCGCGAGCGCGTCCTGGATGACTTCCTGAGCGACTACACCCCAGAGGAGGCCGCCTACGACGCCCGGATGCTGGCCCTGCTGGGCCTGCTCGAACCCGGCGTCGATCTCTGGGCTCTCTACACCGACCTGCTCTCCGAGCAAGTGGCCGGCTACTACGACGATCAGGCGGGGGCGATGTTTGTCGTGCGCGAGGCAGGCTTCGGCGGACCGGAGCGCCTCACCTACGCTCACGAGTACGTTCACGCGCTCCAGGATCAGCACTACGATCTCGATGAGGGCCTCGGCTACAGCAACGAGGCCTGCGACGACGACGCCGATCGCTGCGCGGCTCTCTCCGCCATGCTCGAAGGCGATGCCACGCTGCTGGAGACCCAGTGGCTGCGCACCTACGCCACCGAGCAGGACTTCCAGGAGATCCAGGAGTTCATTGCGACCTTCGAAAGCCCGGTCTTCGACACAGCGCCCGGGTTCCTCCAGGAAGACTTGCTGTTCCCCTACATCCGGGGGATCGGGTTTGTGACCGAGCTCTTCGTCGAGGGCAACTGGGCGGCGGTCGATGAGGCCTACTCCCGCCCGCCCGCCTCCACCGAGCAGATCCTCCACCCCGGCCGCTACCCCGACGATCTGCCGATCCTCCTCACGTCGCCTGATCTGACCCCGGCGCTGGGAGGCGATTGGAGCGAGCTCGGGCGCAGGGTCCTGGGCGAGTGGTACACCCTCCTCACCCTGGAGAGCTTCCTGCCCTCCGAGACCGCCACCGAGGCGGCCCAGGGCTGGGGCGGCGACTACGTTCTCGTGCTCACAAACGAGGCGACGGGTGCGGACGCCCTCGTTCTCGTGACACGCTGGGATACCCTCATCGACGCGCAAGACTCATTCACGGCCTTTGCGCAGTACGGCGACGCTCGGTTCGGCAGCGGTAGCCACACGACCACCCGGGCCGTGTGGATCGGCGACGGAGCCTACGCTTTGCTGGAGCGCTCCGCAGACCAGACCCTCTGGATCCTCGCCCCGGACGAGCCCTTCGCAGAGGCTTTGCGCCAGGCGATCCCCTTTCCCGCCGCGGTCCAATGAGCCAGGGGCTCGACCACACAAGAATTCGCGCGCTGTGCTTCGACATCGACGGCACGCTGGCCGACACCGATGACGCCCTCGCGCTGCGTCTCGCCCGCTGGCTGCGCCCCATGGCCTCTCTCTTGCCCGGCGGCGATCCCCTGCGCACCGCCCGGGGGCTCCTGCTCCGATCCGAGACGCCGGCCAACGCCCTCGTCGCTCTCGCCGATCGCCTCGGCCTGGATGAGATCGCCGGCCCGCTCCTCGATGCCCTCCAGCGGTCCGGCGGCCAGGCTCGGCCCCATCAGTTCCTGTTGATCCCCGGATTGCCGGAAGCGCTCACCAGGCTTCACGGCTCTTATCCTCTGGCAATCGTCTCCTCCCGGGGCGAACGAGGCGTGCAAGCCTTCCTGGAGCAATTCTCGCTGACCCCCCTCTTTCGTTGCGTGGCCTCGGCCCGGACTTGCCGCCGGACCAAGCCTCATCCCGCGCCCCTCCGGTGGGCCGCCCACGAGATGGGCCTGCCAGCGGAGGCCTGCCTGATGGTGGGCGACACCCCCGTCGACATCCGCGCCGCCAGCGCCGCCGGCGCCCAGTCGGTCGGGGTGCTTTGTGGATTTGGGGAACGGGCCGAGCTCGAGCGCGCCGGCGCCGACCTAATCATCGACGCCACTCCGGCCCTGGCGGACGTCCTCCTTTCCGCCGCGGCGGGCTAGCTCGCACGACCTCCGTTTTCGCCTTCTCGAGCTCCACCAAATCCCAGGCACGATCTGCCCAATCTTGACGGCTCATTTCACCTCACCCCC
>DATEAV010000352.1:0-3990 GCA_035288185.1 Anaerolineales bacterium
ACGCTCGGCGAGGTGATGACCACGCTCATCGGGCGCAACACCAATATTCCGATCAAGAAGAGCGAGGTCTTTTCCACGGCCGCTGACGGCCAGACGGCGGTGGATATCCACGTCCTGCAGGGCGAGAGGCCGATGGCGAGCGATAACATGACCCTCGGGCGTTTCCGGCTGGAAGGAATCCCGCCGGCGCCGCGCGGCGTGCCGCAGGTCGAGGTCACGTTCGACATCGATGCCAACGGCATCCTCAACGTGGCGGCGCGCGACCGAGCCACGGGTAGTGAGCAGAAGGTGACCATCACCGCCTCGACAAATCTTTCGAAGGGCGAAGTTGAAAAGATGGTCGACGAAGCCAAGCATCACGAGTCCGAGGACCGCAAGCGGCGCGAGCTGGCTGACGCCCGCAACCAGGGCGACACTCTGGCCTACCAGGCAGAAAAGTCGCTCCGGGAATTGGGCGAGAAGGTGCCCGCTTCCGACCGGGAGAAGATCGAGACCAGCATCAAGTTGCTTCGGGAAGCCCTTCAGGGCGATGATGTGCAGAATATCCGCCGGCTCACCGAAGAGGTCCAGCAAGCCTCCTACGCCCTGGGCCAACAAATGTATGCCCAATCCCAGCAGCCGGCGCCGGAAGGCGAGCGGCCCCCGGAAGGGGAGAGCGGCTCGGGGGACGTGGTTGAGGGTGAGTTTCGGGAGACTTGAGTTACATCCCGGCCTGCGCGGCCGGGCTTTGGGCGGGTCATCCGGTATGGCGCCGGGTGACCCGCTTTTCGCGCCGAGGCGAGGCCGCCTGCTCCCGGCGCCCGGGAGGGCCCACCGGTGGCGACGGGGCAACTTCAGGCCGTTTCGTAGGCCAGAAGTGGGGCGGCCGTATATTGCCAGTCCTCGGCCTCACGGCCTATAATTGGACCTGCCCAACCCAATCGATCCCCCGCCGCTCCGCGGGTGGGCACCGATCCCCCTGGCCAGGAAGGAGGTACCCCGCAGTGATCCTGCCCAAGTACGCGTACTTCCGGGGACGGGTCGTCCCCTACTCCGAAGCGAAAGTCGGCGTGATGACCCACGCCTTCAACTACGGGACAGGCTGCTTTGGAGGGATGCGCGGCTACTGGAACTCCGACGAAGAACAGCTCTTTCTCTTTCGACCTCACGACCACTTCCACCGTTTCCTCAACTCCGCCCGGCTCCTGTGCATGGACCTGGGGCTCACCTCCGAGGAGATGCTCGACATTTCCCTCGAGGTGCTCCGCGCCGAGGGCTACCGCGAGGATTGCTACGTCCGGCCCCTGGCCTACAAGGCGGATGAGATCATCGGTGTGCGTCTCAACGATCTCGAAGACGAGTTCACGCTCTTTGCAATTCCCTTCACCCGCTACGTCGAAAACGATGAAGGCGCCCACGTGACCTTCTCCTCCTGGCGACGCACCGACGACAACTCGATCCCGGCGCGCGGCAAGCTCACGGGGAGCTACGTGAACTCGGCGTTCATCAAGACCGATGCCCTCCGCCAGGGATTCGATGAAGCTCTGGTGCTGACACGAGAAGGGCACGTCTCCGAAGGAAGCGCCGAGAACGTCTTCATCGTGCGCGATCAGGTGCTGATCACCCCTCCGGTCACCGAGAACATCCTGGAGGGGATCACCCGCCGGACCGCGATGACTCTGGCGACCGAGGAACTCGGCCTGCAGGTGGTCGAGCGGCCGATTGACCGCACGGAGGTCTACCTGTGTGACGAGCTCTTCCTCACCGGGACGGCGGCGGCGATCACCGCGGTCGCCCGCGTCGACTACCGGCCGGTGGGCAACGGGGTGATGGGCCCCGTGACGGCGAAGCTGCGCCGCCTCTACGACGACGTCGTCCGCGGCCGCATCCCTCGCTATCGGCGCTGGAACGAGCCGGTCTACGTGGCGCAGCCCGCGACGGCTCGCTGACGGGCGGGATCGATCACCCAGGCGGGGGCGCCCCTGAGGGCAGGCCCCCGCCTTGAGCTTTGGTGACCATTACCCCTCGTCGCACCCTGGGCCTCCTCCTGGGAGGCCTGATCCTTGCGCTGCTCTTTGGCGCCGTGGGCCTGGCGATCGCCCGACTGGCCGAGGCGGCGATCTCGGCTTCCATCCTGCTCTGGATCGCCGTCCCTCTCGCTTGCGTCCCCCTCGCCCTCCCGGTGGGCTACCGGGTCTTCAGCCTGATCACCGCTCGCTATACTCTCGACCGCAACCACTTCGCCCTCACCTGGGGGCTGGCGGTTGAGCAGATCCCCCTGACGAAGATAGCCGCGGGCCGACGCGGCGACGAATTCGCCCCCGGCCTCCGGCCTGAGCCAGGATTGTGGTGGCCCGGCTGCGTCGTCGGACATCGCAAGTTGCAGGGGCTCGGAACCGTGGAGTTCTTCGCCACCTCCACCGGGCGGGGGCTCATTGTCCTCACCTCCGGCGATCGGCACCTGGCAATCTCGCCCCCGGATCCTGAGGCTTTCTTGCGTTCCCTCCAAGATGCCCTCCGTTCAGGCGCCCTGAAGCGGGTTGCCGAAGTCTCTCAGAGGCCGGATTTCCTCTTCGCCCGCATCTGGGCCGACCGCCGGGCGCGGATCTTGATTCTGGCTGGGCTCCTGCTCCCGCTCTTGTTGCTCACCTTTCTGGCGGTTCAGGGGCCGGGGCTCCCGCCTCAGGTTCGCTTCGGCTTCGAACCCGGCGGGACGCCCGGGCCTCTGGCCCCTCCCGGCCGGCTTCTCCTCCTGCCTCTCATCAGCGGGCTGTGTTGGCTGGCCGATCTTTCCCTGGGTGCGTGGCTCTACCGGCGAGAGGCGAACGCGCTCTTCGCCTATGCCCTGTGGGCCACCGCCGTTCTTGTCGGCGGCCTTCTGTGGGGGGCCACGCTGCAGCTCTTGGCCGCCTCGAGGTTGATCGGATGAGACCCGAATCCACAGGCGATCCCCCGTTCTCCACAGCCTGCCCCGGGCTTATCCACAGGCGCCAAGGGATAAGGCCTTGAGTCTATCCTCCCTGATCGTAGGGACGCTTCTGGCCGCGGGGATCGCCGTTGCCGCGTATGCCCTGGGCTCGCTCTCCGCCTCCGGTGCCGCGGCCGCCATCCTCGTGGGAATCCTCACCTTCGGGATCGGGGGCCTGGGGCCGGCCGCCCTGATGATCCTCTTCTTCGTCTCATCGACCGCCCTCTCTCGGTTTGGCGGCGAGAGGAAGCGCCTCGTCGCGGCTGCCTTCTCCAAGGGCGGACGGCGCGACGGCGCACAAGTGGCCGCCAACGGCGGAATCGCGGCGGCCCTTTCGGTTCTGTATGGGGTGACGGGCGAGCCGCTCTGGCTGGCCGGGATTGCCGGCGCCCTGGCGGCAGCCAACGCCGATACCTGGGCCACCGAATTGGGGGTCTTGTCCCACCGCAACCCCCGCCTGATTACCAGCGGCGCCGTCGTCGAGCCGGGAGCCTCAGGTGGGGTGACGGCCGATGGGACGGCGGCCGCGCTGGCGGGGGCGAGCGTGATTGCGGTTGCCGCCGGCGTTCTCGGCGGCGGCTGGGCGGCGGCCCTGGCGGGGGCAGCCGGAGGCCTGGCTGGCTCTCTCCTCGACTCGCTGCTCGGGGCCACCGTCCAGGCGATGTACTTCTGCCCTTCTTGCGGCAAAGAGACCGAGCGGCACCCTACCCACTCCTGCGGCACGCCAACGCGCCGTGTGCGCGGCTGGCCGTGGCTGCAGAACGATGCGGTCAACTTCGTCGCCACCCTCTTCGGAAGTCTGCTGGCCGTCGGGATCTGGGCGCTTCTCCCTGGCTCCGGAGCCTTCTAGGCCCCGGGAGCCTTCATGCACTAGAATCATCCCGCACTCGACTCTCCGCTTTCAGGAGGCGCCATGGCGATGCAAGACGTCCTGGCCGTGATTCTGGGCGGCGGCCGCGGCACTAGGCTCTGGCCGCTCACCAAACTGCGCGCCAAGCCCGCCGTGCCGATCGGGGGGCAATACCGCCTGGTGGATATCCCGA
>DATEAV010000353.1:0-6935 GCA_035288185.1 Anaerolineales bacterium
CTCAGGGGCTGAGCAGATCCTGTGAGGCGGCCAGAGCGGCGGCCTGCGGCGTCATCGTCCCGCCAAGCACCGCTTCGGCTGCATCGCGCAATGGGACTCCCAGTGTCGCGGTGATTTCTTCCGAGGGGCGAGGAGTGGCGGCCACGACGAGGCGACTGGCGAGTGAGGCCCTGGGGCCGGAAGGCCACAGCTCGAGGGCCGAGGCGGTGGGAGGAAGCAGCCCGAGCGCCTCCGTCCAGGGGCCCAGGAACTCAGGAGCGCTGAGCCATGCGAGAAGCTGGGCAGCCAGGGCCTGGCGTGTGGGATCGCGGGCGACGATGGCCCACGACCAGGTGTCGACGAAGCAGATGGGGGGGCTATCCACACTGGGGAGGAGAGGAGAACCGTCCAGCGAAGCGTCGTTGGCCGCCAGCAACGCGCTCAGCCGGGTGAGGCCGGCCTGGGCGCGGCCGTCGAGGACCGCCTGCCAGGTTTCCAGCTCTGTCTCGAACTGGCGTGCTGAGAGGGGCAAGACGCCGGCGTCCCGGGCTGCACGGTAGAAGGAGAGCGCTTCGGCCAGGACGGTGGGATCCAGCGTGGGACGCCCGCTCGTATCGACCAGCGAGCCGCCCAGGGAGAGATACTGCGCCAGGGTGACCGAGGCGTTGGGATCGGCGGCGGGGAAGACGAAGAGCGACTGCGAGGCGAGGATCTCATCCCAGGTGAGGGGAGAGCTGCCGTAGGCCTCGACGCGAAAGCCCACGATTTCGGCGTCGGCGGCGAAGGGAACTGCGTAGAAGGAGGCGTCGACGAGTGAGGCGGCATGGGCGAAGTCATACCATTCCGACGAGGCAAGATCGGCGTCGAGCCCCTCCAGCGGGGCAATTAAGGCTTTGAGGGCCGCGGCTCGAATCCCCGCGGCATCGAGGGCGATCAGGTCCGGCATGCTGGCCGGGGCGGCCTCGGCTGCGGCCGAAAGAGTCTCGAGCAGGCCCGCCTGCCCGCTCTCGTCTTTGATGCGGACGATCACCATCAGGCCCGGGTTGGCCCGCTCGAAATCCGACAGGCGTTCCTCGAGCAGGGCGGCGGCGGGCGCCGAGCTGGTGGGATCGAGGCCTGGCGGAAGCCAGAGGGTGAGTGCAACAGCCTCGGGTGAGGTGGAAGGAGGCGTGACGCCGAGGCTGGGGCGGGTGGCCGTCGGCCCCGGGGTGACGTCCGGAGGCACTTGCGTCCCCGTGGGCTCGCAAGCCGCCAGCAACATGGAAGCGCCGAGGAGGAAATGAAGCAGCCAGGAGCGCATCGCGCTGGATTATACCCGAGGGATGGGGGAAGCCGACGGGGCCCGTGTGCTAGAATCGCCTTACGATGAGCGTTTCCGAGAATCTCAAGCCGATACTGGAAGGGCTGCCTCCCAAGCCGGGCTGCTACTTGATGAAAGACGCAACCGGGCTGGTGATCTATGTCGGCAAGGCGGTCAATCTGAGGAGCCGGGTGCGGTCGTATTTCCATACCGGCGAGATGCCCCGTTCGCGCACGGCGGAGCTGGTGGGCCGGATTGCCGATATCGAGTGGATCCTCGTGGGATCGGAGCTCGAGGCGCTGATCCTCGAGATGACCCTGATCAAGAAGCACCGGCCGCGCTACAACGTCCGCCTGAAAGATGACAAGCGCTACCCGTATATCAAGGTGTTCTGGGCCGAACCCTTCCCCAAGGTGACCGTCACCCGGCGCATGGACGACGATGGGAGCCGCTACTTCGGCCCCTACACCAGCGTCTGGGCGGTGCACCAGACTCTGGACGTCTTGCGCCGGATCTTCCCCTATCTCACCTGCGACCGGGTGATCACCGGGCACGACCCGCGGGCCTGCCTCTACTACGACATCAAGCTCTGCCTCGCCCCGTGCATCGGGGCGGTGGACGGGGCGGGCTATCGGGCGATGATCGCCGACCTGTGCCGGTTCCTGGAAGGGCGGAGCGAGCCCGTGGTGGAGAGGCTTCGGGCAGAAATGGCCAGAGCCTCCGAGGAGCTGCGTTTCGAGAAGGCGGCCGCGATCCGCGATCAACTGACGGCGATCGAGCGCGTGGTGGAGCAGCAGAAAGTCGTGTCCCAGGAGCGGATCGACTCGGACGTGATCGCCTTTGCCCGCGATGAGACGAGCGCCTGCGTGCAGGTCTTCTTCATCCGTGAGGGAAAGCTGGTGGGGCGCGAGTACTTCGTCCTGGAGGGGACGACGGAGGCCGACGATCGGGAGGTGGTGGAAGCCTTCGTGAAGCAGTTCTACACCGAGGCGGCTTACGTGCCTGCGCGGGTGCTGCTTCCCACGCAGATCGAGGAGGCTCGGATCATCGAGGAGTGGCTCGGGGGCCGGCGAGGCGGCGAGAAAGTGGCGCTGATGGTGCCGCGCCGAGGGCCGAAACGCGAGCTCGTGGAAATGGCCGCCGAGAACGCCGCCGAGACGCTCTCCGGGCTGCGCGCCCAGTGGGAGGCGGATCGAAGCAAGCACGTCCAGGCCCTGGCGGATCTCCAGAGCGCTCTGGATCTCGGCGCTCCGCCGAACCGGATTGAGTGCTACGACATTTCGACAACGCAGGGCACCGCGGCGGCGGGGAGCATGGTGGTCTTCGAGCAAGGGGCTCCCAGCCGCTCCCTCTACCGCAAGTTCAACATCAAGACCGTTGCCGGTCAGGATGATTTCGCCAGCATGCAGGAGGTGCTCGCGCGCCGTTTCCGCCGCTGGCAAGGGGTCGTCGAAGAGGCCGCTCGGCCCGGCGCCAAGCCCGATGCGGCCTTCGGGCGCCTGCCCGACCTCCTAATCGTGGACGGAGGAAAGGGACAGCTCGGGCGGGCGGTGAAGGTGCTTGAGTCGTTCGGCCTGGCGGAGAGGGTGCCGCTGGTGGGGCTGGCCAAAGGGCACGAAGAAATCTTCCTGCCGGGCCGGCCCGATCCGGTGATCCTGCCGAGGCGGTCGGATGGCCTTCACCTGGTCCAGCGGATCCGGGACGAGGCCCACCGTTTTGCCCTCGCCCAGCACCGCACCCGGCGCACCCGAGAGACCCTCGTTTCGCGGCTCGACTCAATCCCCGGGATCGGGCCGGCGCGCCGGAAAGCCCTGCTGCAGGCGTTTGGCGATGTGGAGGCAATCCGCCGGGCGGCTGTGGAGCAACTGACGGACGTGCCCGGAATCACCCGCAAGTTGGCCGAGCGCGTCAAGAAAGAGCTCTAGCCGGGGATGGAAGGCCCAGAGCAGGGGGAGAAGAATCCTGTATCGAATCGCCGCCGGATCCTGCTACGATAGGGGATGCGCATCCCGGGGGACCGAATCCGTGTATGCCCTGTCGGGAGGACAGATGCCACTGGCGTGGATCGTCGACGACGATGACGAGATGATCCGAGCCCTGCGGCTGATGCTGCAGATGCTCGACCACAAAGTGGAGGCCTACCGCGACGCCCGGAGCGCGGCCCGCCAGCTCATGGCAGGCAAGAAGCCCGACGTGATCGTGCTCGATATCAACATGCCGGAAGTGACGGGGATTGACATGCTCGAGTTTGTGCGCATGCGCCAAGAGCTCAAGGCGATCCCGGTGGTGATGCTCTCATCGGAAACGACCGACATCCAGGTGGACGAGGCTCTGGCCAAGGGGGCGGATGCATTCGTGTTCAAACCTGTGACCATCGACGAGCTGGAGGCGGCGATTTTGAAGGCCGTCCAGGCGCGGCAGAGACCTGCGTGATCTCGGCTCAGTGGCGCGGTCTGCTCCTGAAGGACGATTCGCTGCCCAGAGAGGCCCCAACCCACCGCAGGGTCAATCGCTTTGGGCCGCCGGTTTGTTGGGGTCCGGGTCGGCTTCCACCGCGGGATGCCGAAACGTGAAGACAGATGAATGGCACACTGGCACGATCATGCGGGATTGCTCTGGGTCTCCTCGTGGCGGCCTGCGGAGCGCCCACATCCTCGCCCAGGGCTGAACCGCCCCCCACCGTCACCCGTTCTCCAGCCGCCGAGTCCGAGGCGCCCTCACCAGAGGCAACGGCGACCCTCCCATCGGTTGGCCCGGCTCCACAGCTTTCCGTGATCTTTGATGATGACGGGAGCCCCGATGGGACGACCGCGCTCTTGTACCTACTCAGCCACCCACGGGTCTCCCTGGAAGCCGTCAACATCTCCTACGGGGAGGCGCACCCTCGGGTCTACATCCAACACGTCGGGCGGGTGCTTGCGAGCCTGGGCAGGGAGGATATCCCTCTCGGCGCGGGTCAGGACGCCCCGTTGGCGGGCACCGACGAGTTCCCGGAGGGGCTGCGAGAATCGGCGAACGACTTTTGGGGGCTCCCGCTCCCGAATGCCGGCCAGGTTTATCCGACACAGGACGCGGCTGAATTGATCGTATCGGCCGTCCTTCAGGCACCTACGCCAGTCACCATCTTTGTGAGCGGCCCCAACACCAACCTGGCGCAAGCACTGAGGCTGGACCCGCGAATCGGGGAGAACATCGCCGCGGTGTACATCATGGGGGGAGCGGTTTTGGTCCCCGGCAATATCGGCGATCTCCTGCCCGATCCCGCCAACGTTGTTGCGGAATGGAATTTCTACGCGGACGCCGTCGCGGCCCAGGAGGTATTCGACTCGGGCGTGGAGATCTATCTCGTGCCGTTGGACGCGACCAATCAGGTGACGATCGGCCGCGAGGACACGGGCCAGTGGCGCCTGGGCGGCGAAACCGCCCGGCTCGCGGCGGCCTTCTACGACATGCTTCTGAACAACTGGGGGACGGAGGAGGCCGCGATTTGGGACGTAATGACCGCCGCCATCATGGTCAACCCCGGCCTCTGCGAGTTTCAAGACCTCTCGATGAATGTAGTGACCGTAGCGGGGAATGCTTCAGGCCAAAGCCTAGTGACGTCGAGTGGAGGGGCAAGCATCCACGTCTGCCTGAACCCGGATGCCGATTCGATCCGGCGGGAGTTGGCCGAGATCTTCTCGAGCAGCCGCTGAGACGACAACGGATCATCACCTGGAGCGGAGTGGGGGACGCCCGCTGCTCGCGGCCTTAGGGGAAAGGAGGTTCGATCAGCAGGCCCAAACGGGGGGCCGCAGCGCAAAGCTTCTCCCAATCCTTCTCCGCCACGCGCACAGCCCCGGGCCCAAGCGGCTCGCCCAGCAGGCGGGCACACGCCCGATCGGCTTGAAGCGTCTGCAGAAGGCGCGGGCTGCTCAGCCGAAGGATGAGCGTTCTTTCGAGATGCGCTTCGGGGCCGCGCGAGATTGCGCGCCGAATGGCCTCAGCCAATTTGGGATCGGCCGGACGACCGGCAGCCGCCTCGAGAATGGCAAGGACGTGGTGGGCTTCCAGGCCCTGCCCATGAGCGGATTGAAGCGAGGCCGGTGTGAGACGAAACTCATAGCCTTCGTCGTCCAGCTGGATCCACTGGGCCACGCGGGAGATCTGGTAGCGGTGAGAGAGAGAGACGGCGGGCGCAAGGCGGATTCTTCCGCCGGGCAACAGCAAGCCGGCTTCATGGGGCTCGGCAAAGGTCTCGGTGGGCTCGGCTTCCCAGAGGGTGCCCGCCCGGTGGGTGAGACGGAAAGCCGACGGACGGTCGCCATCCGCCGGTAGGCCAAGATCCACGGCGCCGAGCCAGTGGAGTGGGCCGCTCACGACGAACCGGATCAGGGCGCCTTCGACCAGATGCCAGGAAGCAAAACCGCGCAGGAACCGGCCGGTCGGCGTCTCCTGTAAGTACCATGAATCGAAGTCGCCTCCGGGCCTCTGAAAGCCAGGCTGCCGGTCGTGGACGGCTTCGACAAACGATTCGAGGTCCCACCACTCTCCGACCGGTATGCCCTGCAAGATCTTCAGGAGCGGCTCACGTCCAACGTTGGGATCATTCGGCCACTTGTCCTTTGGCGCGGCAAGGCCCGGCGTGTGAGCCAGATCGTTCCACATCTCCGAGACTGCCCACGCGAGAAGCAGCTTGCGGGAGGCTGCCGCCCGGGGAAGATCGAGGAATCGGCGGGTCGCCTCGGGCGAGGGGCGGATGGGCGGCCCGATGAGGGTTCCAGCCTCGCGGAGGAGGGTGAGCAGGAGATGGGCCGCCTCGGGCCGGTGAAGGAAGCGCTTCAGGCTGTCGAAGCGCGCAGGCGTCAGCGGGAGGCTGCTAACGCTCTTGCGGCGGAGGGCGGCCAGGAGAGTCGTCGCGTCGTCGGCAGACGTGGCGAGGGCGGGCGCTGGGCGCGCCGGCGGCGGCGCGGGCTTCCCGGGTGGCGTTGCGGGCGGGGCCGAGGGGGGCGGTAGGCTGGCGGCAAGGTCGGAGGGAACAAAGGCAAACTCCTGAGGGCCGCTCGGGGTCTCACCGAAGGCGCGTGCGAGCCAACCTCGGTACCACAGAACCTCGAGGGGCCCGGCCGGATTGCGCCAGGGCTTCTCACGGTCACGCCGGCCAGGCCCCATCTCGCGTAAGGGGCCGAATCGGCGGACGAAGTCCGCCAGCAGAGTTCTGCCGGGAGGGGCCAGGAGGGCGTCGAGGGCGCGGCGCGCTTCGCGCGGCAGGCTATCGGCCTGCTCCGCGGCCAGCGCAGGATCAAGCATCGAGTTGGCGAGGAGCCGCGCCGCCTCAACCGGGACAAGGTGCGGCAGTTCGATCCCCCAGAGTTCCGCGACGATACGCAGATGACCCAGGTCGCGGTCCTGTAGGGTCCGAAAGAGGTCCTGCATAAAGGGTGCCCTTCAGGCGAGCACCTGGATGGCCCGAGGGACGACCTCAACCTTTAGCTGGCGGACGTCGGCGGTGGGGCTGGCAAACATCTCACCGTCCATATGGATCGTCATCGGTCGCTCGGCTTTGAGCTCGAGCCGGCCGAAGGTGCCGAGGCGAACCGGGCGAAAGCGGCCGTGGGTTCCCTTCATCACCTCGGGGATCAGCCGGAACATCATCAGGCGAGAGAGGCGGCGGATC
>DATEAV010000354.1:0-16462 GCA_035288185.1 Anaerolineales bacterium
CCTCGAGGTAGACGGGTGGGTATGTTGTGTCCAGGGGGTCAAAAAGAGGGAGGGCAAGAGCGAAGACGCCCGGGTGTTCCATCCCCAGGGCATCCATATCGGTTGTGACGATATCGAGCTCGCTGTATGGGTAATCGCCGAGCATCGGCTCGAAGATCCGGAGGGCATCCTCGGCGATCTCAAGGGCGCGGAGCGAGGCTTCGCCGAATTCGGGAAAGGCATAGGTGCGAACGGTGACGTCGCCTGCCGCCTCTGCTTGCGCCATAAAGCGGTCACTGGCGGCGAGGAAGAAATCGCGCGCCGGGCCGGCGGCGTAGGTCACCTGCTGACGCCCGTTCCCTGCCCTGCGTTCGATCTCCGCTCCAGTGGCGGCGAGCGACAGGGCCCCAGGGGCGGAGATGCGCACCAGGAAGAAGGCGGCGTCGGAGAAGACGAGATCGCCGTGCGGCGCCGGCGGCTCGATCGCCCACCCCTCCTCATCGTAGACGGCTGCCATCGGAAGGATGTGACTGAGGCTGAGGACGTCGTCGGAGAACGCCAGCAGCCCGTAGCCGAAACCCTCGCCTTCGGGGATTGTCACGCTGAAGTCAATGCCGACGACGGCGGGCTCGCCGGGGGCCAGCGGAGGATCCATCGCCACTCGCAACAGGCCGAGCTCCGGGTCGGGCTGGGCTTCCACCGCGTGTCCATTGAGCTGGACGCCGGAAACGGTGGTTGAGCCGCCCAGGAAATCGGGAAAGAGATGGAAGTAGATCTCGGTCAGGGTCACTGTCTCCCGGTTGGCGTAGTAGACCTCCTCGCGGCCTTCGAGGAGGAGGACATCATCGGAAAGAACGAGATCCGCGTGGTAGACCGGCGCCCCCGGTAGGCTGTTGATCGTCTCTGCCTCGCCGGGAGCCAGCCCGGAGGCAAAGGGCGACCGATCGGGCCAGGGATACTCATCGAGGACGCCGGGAGGGGGGAGGCGCGGATCTACGGTGGGGGCGGATGAGCAGGCAGCCAGCGTGACGGCGAGGAGAAGGGCCCGGGCTGGGTTCTCCTTCTTCATAGGGGGCCTCCGGATTGGTCGGGCTGCCTAAGATACCGTCCAGCGGGGCGTTGGGTTCGGATGAAGTCAGACGGTGATCGGTTACTCAGTGACCGATCACTGATCACCGATCACTCTGAGGGCGCAATCCGAGCTCAAGACTGCCGACCTCAAGCATCTGGGCCACATAGACACGATAGGCCCATTTTGCGGGCGCTGGAAGACTCCCTACTTCGCGGCTGCGGTTGCGACGCCCGCCCGGCGTTTGAAGTTGACGATGCCGATGCCGAGGGCCACCAGCAGGGCGCCGACGACCAGATGCCAGTCGGCCAGTTCGCCAAGGAAGACCACTCCCAGAATCACGCCCACGACCGGGAAAACATACGTCACCATCGTGGCGCGCGTGGGGCCGACGGCGTGAAGGAGGTGGAAGTACAGAAGGTAGGCCAGGCACGAGCCGAGCAGGCCGAGCCAGGCGAGCGCCAGCCAGGTGATCGGCAGGCGCGGGATCTGGAGCGGAGCCTCGCTCGCCAGCGCCGTAATCCACGCCACGCTGTCGGCCGCGATCAGCGGCAGAAAGGCCTGCACCACAGGGTCCACCTGGCGCAGGTTGCGGCGGGCGAAGACCGAGCTGCCGGCATAGGAGAGGGCGGCGGCCAGGACTGCGGCCTGGCCAAGCACGCTTCCGGCGCGTGACTCGGCCCCCAGATCGCGGCTCATCAGCACGACGACTCCCAGGAAGCCGGTGACCAGGCCGAGGATGCGGGGCGTCGTGATCCGGTCATCGTGGAGGGCGAGATGGGCGATCACGATCGTGAAAAGCGGGACGGTGCCGTTCAGGATCGAGGCGATCGCCGAGTCGATGAACTGCTCACCCCACGAGATCAGGATGAAGGGCAGGGCCGTGTTGGTGATGCCCAGGACGCCCAGAACGATGAGCGTGCGCCGGTCGCGGGGGAGAGCAGGCCTGCGGACGGCGACGACTACCGCCAGCCCGAGCAGGCCGATCAGCAGGCGAAAGCCGACCAGCGTGGCAGGACCCACCTCCTGGACCGCCACTTTGATCCAAAGAAACGACGATC
This sequence comes from Anaerolineales bacterium, assembly GCA_035288185.1. Classification (GTDB taxonomy): domain Bacteria; phylum Chloroflexota; class Anaerolineae; order Anaerolineales; family E44-bin32; genus DATEAV01. The sequence continues at coordinate 2,110 of DATEAV010000354.1, forward strand.
CCCACACCAATCCCAAGAGCGAAAACGTCAACCAGTCTCGTACCTTCACAGCCCACCTCACGTCTGATGGCAACCCCTCATTCGGCCAGTAGTTGCGCGCCTTCGAGGCGAAGCAGGCGCGCCTTCGTCCGGACGCCGTCGCGAGCCGTGTAACCGCCCAGCGACCCGTCGGACGCCAATACCCGGTGGCAGGGAAGGATGATCGGGATCGGGTTGTGGCCGAGGGCCTGGCCGACGGCGCGGGCCGCACCCGGCCGGCCGATGCGACGGGCCAGCTGCGCGTAAGTGGTCACTTGTCCGCGGGGGATCCTGGCCGCGGCCAGGAGCACGCTGCGCTGAAAGTCGCTCATCCGGCGCAAATCTAGGGGGAGGGCAAAGCGGGTCCGCTTGCCATTGAGATACTCTCGCAGCTGGCGCGAGGCCTCGCCGGCCTGTTGCCGCGAGCGCACGGGTGTGGCACCCGTCCGGGCGCGGAGGTTGCGGACGAAGGCCGCTTCAGAGGCGGCGAACTCGACCGCGATCACGCCCCGGTCGCTGACGGCCACGAAGACCGGCCCGACTCTCGTGCGGCCCACCGCATCATAGTAGACGACCGCGGGCTGCGCCCCGCTGAGCGCTTTGCGGACGCGGTTGCGGGCCCGCTCGACCTCGCCGGCCGAGGGGCCGGAAGCGTAGAGGCGGTCGAGAGCCGAGGTGAGAGGGTCCTCGGAGGCTGGGCCAGGCGAGTCGCCGAGCCAGGCGGCAACCGATGGGTCGAGAGTCTGACGAGAGGTCATGCCATCCGCTCCGTTTTGGCCACCGGGTCGAGCCGGTGGCGCAGTTTCTTCAAGGCTTGATAGACATTGGCTCGGGCCGCCGCCTCGGTGCAGCCCAGGGCCTCAGCGATGGCGGGATAGTCGAGTTCTTGATACTTGCGCATCACGAGTGCCGCCCTCTGCCGCGGAGGCAAGGCCTCCACAGCGGCGGCGACGGCCTCGAGCCGCTGGCGATGGTCGAAGGCGTCGGCGACCCAGGAGGCTGGGCTCGCAAGGCGGGCGTCGAGGTCGGCCGTGCGCGCCAGGTGGCGGGCGCCTCGGGCTAGATGCGAGCGCGCCGTGTTGGTGGCGATGCGGTAGAGCCAGGCCCGCGGGTTGCGCAAGCGCGGGGTACGAGGGTAGGCACGCAGGGCTCGCAGAAAGGCCTCCTGTAGGCAGTCTTCCGCATCCGGGCGGCCTCCGAGGAGGCGCCAAAGGTAGCCGAAGATCTCGCCGCTGTACGTATCCACCAGATCCTCAAACGCAGGTTGAGTGGGCATCGAAGCCGTCATCGATGTGTTTCCAAGGGTTATGACCCCGTGGAGGCCGATTCTGTGAAATGACTAAGCGGCCGGCTCGAGGGAGGGGCGGCGGAGCACTCGAGCCAGAAGCAGGAAGCCGAGCGCCGCCGCCAATCCCATCACCAGGCCGGCGTGCCAGATCGCCGCGGGCGCCAGGGTGTCGTTGAGATAGCCGCCCAACACCGGGCCGATGCCGAAACCGATGCTCCAGGTGAGGCCGAAGATCCCCATGTAGCGGCCGCGCATCTCGGCCGGCGCCAGGTTGGCCGTCAGGGCGGTCGAGGTGGGGATCATGATCATCTCGCCGATCGTCAGAATCACCATGCTGGCCAGGAAGGTGGGGAAGTTCCATCCCCAGGCTACGCTGCCTACGCCCACGGCGTAGAACAGGGAGCCCGCCGCCAGGACCGGGAGATGCGGGTGGCGCGAGGTGATCCGCGTGGTGGTGTATTGGAGCAACACGACCATGGCCGCATTTGCCGCCATGATGAAACCGTATTGGTTCTCCGGGACGCCGAAGTTCTCTTTGGCATACACCGGGAGAAGGATCATCATGAGGGAATAGGTCATCCCGGCCAGGACGGAGACGCCGCAAAACCCCAGAAAGGGGCGATCGCGCAGCACTGGCCCGTAGCCGGCCTCGCGTCTGGAGGTTGGCGTGGGCGAGGCGGCGGGCACAGTCTCAGGCACCGTCAGCAGGATGAGCACGGCGAAGGCCATCTCCGCCGCGCAGGCGATGTAGAAAGCCAGAGCGTAGGAGGAGGCGGTGATGAAACCGCCGACGGAGGGCCCGATGGCCACGCCCAGGTTGGCGATCATGCGCAGGAGGGCGTAGGCGCTCGGCCTGCGCTCGGGCTCGACGAGGTCGGCGACCATCGCCTGCGATCCCACCTGGTAGAGAGGCGAAATGGCGCCGTCCAGCGCCATGAGGAGCATCCACAGGCTGTAGCTGCCGGCCGCGCTCATGGCCAACAGGTTCAGGGAGGAGGCGGCCAGCCCGACGACCATCGGCGTCTTTCGCCCGAAGCGGTCGATGACCGGGCCGGCGATCGAGGTTGCGATCAATGAGACAGCCGCGTTGATGCTGAGCAGCGCCGCCACCTCGGTCAGGGAGATCTGGAGGCGCTGGCGCAGGTAGATCGTCAGAAACGGCCAGACCATGCTGGAGCCGCTTCGGGCGATCAGAGTTCCCCAGAAGAGAAGCCAGAAAGGGCGGCTGTAGCCCGCGGTGGTCTTTCGGATTCGGTCAATCACACGCGGTCTCTTGGCCCAGGCCGCTCTACCAATGACGAAGTTCGGGGCCCGTATCGCGCTGCGTCAGGAAGTCGAGGATGACCTGCCGGCCGCGATCGAAGATCGGGGGGCCGTGAGAGGGGAAAAGGTGGGAGAAATCGAGATCCGCCAGACGGTGGATGGAGGCCTGGGCCGTTCTGGGGTTGGGCGTGGAGATTGCCGGGGGAGGTGCCAGGCGGTCGTTGAGATTCATGACCGCGTCACCGCAGATGAAGGCATGATCCGTGGGGTGGAGGAAGCCCACCTGGCCCGGCGTGTGCCCGGGGAGGTGGATGACCGCCATGCCGGCCGCCGATTCGCCGCGCTCGAGATCGCGCGAGACGGGCAGCGCCCATAGACCTTCCTTCATCAAGAATCGGCCGATCCAGAATGCGAGCCGACGCGAGCGGATCTGACTGTGGAAGAGCTCACCGGTGACAAAGGGAACTTCCTCGCGGTGGCAGAGCAAAGCCGGGTTCCAGGCATCGCGCATCGCCTCGAGACCTCCGGCGTGGTCATAGTGGGCATGAGTAAGGAGGATTCGGCTTGGGCCGCGTCCGCTGGTGGCGCGGGCCAACGCGGCCACCAACTGGTCGGCGGCCTCCGGCGGGCCGGAGTCGACGAGAGTCCAGCCGTCGCGCTCCCGCACCAACCAGACGGCCACCGGGAAGGTGGCCACGCCGAAGACCCGCCACGGAACTTCGAGGCGCGAGATATGGTCGGAAACGGGCTCGAAGTCAGGCATCGACCATCGGCGAAACCGGGGACCCCGAGAGGCGCCGCACGAGGGCGGGGATGTCGGCAAGAGCGGAGGCGGTGGCCTCGGGGATGATTGTACCAGCGTGGGCGCGATTGGCAGGAGTCTCGGCGTCGGCGGTGAGCCAGATCTGATGCATCCCCGCGTTCTGCGCTCCCAGGATGTCGGCGCCGAGGGTGTCGCCGATCATCACCGCCTCCTCGGGGCTGAGGCCCCACGCCTGGAGGACGATCTCAAACAGCGCCGGGTTTGGCTTGCGCAGGCCGAGCGCGGCTGAGATCAGGATCGGGTCGAAGTAGGGCCGCAGGCTGGCGCGGTCGATCAGGCGATGGACGTTGGCCTCGTTGCCTGCGTTGGAGATCAAGCCCAGGCGGAGGCCCTCTCGGCGCAGCACCTCCAAGACGTCGTACACGCCCGGCATCGGCGACCAGTGATCCTCGGTGAGACGGTACATGCGCTCGAGCGCCAGTCGGATCACCTCGTCGGAGACCTCGGGGTGCCCGCTCTCTGCCAGAACTTGCCGCAGGACGAATGCCGTGGTGACCTCGATGAAGTCGCTCTCGCGGTCGTGATAGTAGATCTCCATCTGGCGGCGGAATTCCGAAGCGATGGCTCGGCCGTCCATCTGCAGGCCGTCGCGCTGGAGCTGGTCGACCAGGGCGACGTGCGCCTCGGATACGACCTTCCCCCACTCGCCATTGAAGCGGATCAGCGTGGAACCGAGGTCGAAGATCACACCGCGAATCATGGTCGGGAGGAGCGGGGCGAGGCGGTCAGTAGCCGCGCTTTGGGTGATAGAGATTGAGGAGCGGCTGCCCGGTCAGGTAGCGGCGCAGGTTCTCCGAGAAGAGCTCGGCGGCTCGCTGCAAGTACTCGGCCGAAGCCCCGGCGAGATGGGGAGAGAGGATGAGATTGGGCATGTCCCACAGGGGGCTGTTCTCCGGAAGGGGCTCGACCGGGTAGACGTCCAGGGCGGCCCCTGCGATTCTCTTCTCCGCCAGTGCCTCGACGAGCGCGCCGTGGTCCACCACGCCTCCTCGGGATATATCGACGAGGAAGGAGGTCGGCTTCATAGCGGCGAAGACTTTGCGGCCTACCAGGCCGCGGGTCTCGGGCGTGAGGGGGACGGTCACGACGACGAAGTCACACTCCGAGGCCATCGAAGCCAGAGCCTGCGGAGGGTAGATCCGCTCGGGGAGCTCGGCGTTTGGATCGCCCAGCCCTTCGGGAACGTAGCCCAGATCGCCGAGCTGCATCAGGTCGCGCTTGGCGGCGAGAACGCGGGCGCCGAAGGCGCGGCAGAGGCGGGCGATCTCCCGGGCAACGCTCCCGTAGCCCACCAGCCCGACGGTGCTGCCGCGCAGCTCCAGGGGGCGGAAGCGATCGAAGCGGTCGTCCGTCCAGCGCTTCTTGAGGCGCTCGGCCATGATCCCGGGGAGGCGGTGGCCGAGGCCCAGAATGGCCATCACGGCAAACTCGGCCATCTGCGCCATCGCCGCCCCGCTCAGCGTCGTGATCTGCACACCCGAGGTGAGCAGCGGGTGCTGATCGGTGTGGTCGATGCCGGCGAAGTGGAACTGCACCCAACGCAGGCTGGGCACCGCCGAGGGGTCGGGCAGGGCGCGGTGGGTGTAGAGGACTTCGACATCCGGCAAGAGCTCGGCGGGCAACTCCTCGGCCTTCTGCGCTGGATGGACGTGGATGCGAAGCTCGGGGGAGACGGACCGCAGGCGCTCGATCAGCGCCTCCGGGAATGCGAGGGCAATCAGAACGACGACCTCGGGCATGGGCCGGATTGTACTCCAGGTCGAGAGGGGGAAGGCAGGTTGGAGGGTGAGGGGGAAGTGGTGGGGGTAGGTGGTTGGTGATCGGTGATCAGTGATCGGTAGGAGGCGGGATGTCCCAGGGCACAACCGTAAGGTGTCAGGCAGCATCACATCGGTCCGGGGATCACCGAGTGACTGATCACCTGGCGCTCCAACATGCCACACCGTTGCATCCTCATGCGGCCTGGTAATGCGCCCCATCACCGGCCTACCGATCACCTGGCGCTCCAACATACCGGGCCATCGCATGCTCATGCCCCCCGGCAATGCGCCCCATCACCAGCCCACCGAGTAACCAATCACCGACTAACCGATCTCTCGCTGGGAATGGGTCCCGGGCCTGGAGTGCCTCCTCCGCGATGTGGGATTCTGTGGGATTCCTGTGGGATAACGCCGGCCTGCAAGGGACGTTTAAGGAAGCAGGAGCGCCAGGGCCATCCCGATCGCGGAGAGGGCGAACCAGGCCCATGAGAGCCAGGCGTGGCCTGCGGCCCGGGTGAGATGCTGACCAAGACCCGGGAGGAGGATCAGCACGAAGGCGAGGACCTGGGCGGCTGCTCGCCATGTGGGGCGGGGGCGGCTGGGCGGGGTCATGGTGAGGTGAGGCGCACGATGGCGAAGACCGCCAGGCTCAGGCCGGCGATGAGGACGGCGGCATAGGGGATCAGGTGGCGCATGACGACGCCTTCCTCAACCATCTCGCCGGCGCTGGAGACTCCGAGAACCACTTTGGTAGGTGCGACGACAGAGCCGATGGCGCCTCCCGCGGTCTGCGCCGCCAGAACCCAGGGGAGGCTCACGCCGATGAGCTCGGCGGTGCGCGCTTGCAGTCCGGCGAAGAGGAAGTTGGAATTGGTGTTGGATCCGCTGACGAACGCCCCCAGAGCCCCGATCCAGGGCGAGGCCAGAGGGAACAGCGCGCCCAGCGCCTCGGCCAGCCCGCGCGCCAGGGCGTCGGTCATCCCGGAGTGGCCCATCACCTCGGCCAGCGAGACCATCGAGGCGATGCTCAGGCTGGGCGAAATCACGCCCCGCAAAGTGGCCGAGAGGATGCGCCCCGAGGCGCGGGGCGGGAGGAGGCCGGCGCGCCGGTAGATGGCATAGGAGACCAAAGAGGCGTAGGCGAGAGTCGCTCCGGCATGGCGTAAGAAGAAGATTGCCGGTGTCGTCCCCGGTGGGGAGAGGAAGCCTCGAGCCGTCTGCACCCCTGGAAGGGGAAGCTGAAGGCGCACGACTTCCAGGGAGCTGCGGACCGCCGGAAGAAGCTGGATGAGGAGCGTGATGGCAATCAAGGCCATGTAGGCGGTTAGGGCCAGGACGATCGGAGGGCCGGACGGCCTGGAGGAGTCTGGTGTGCGGTTGCGGCGGAGCAGGCGGGCGATCCCCAGGCCGGCACCCAGGCCGGCCATTCCGCCGCCGAAGCCGGCGATGGTCCACAGCCCGTGGGTGGCGAGGGCATATTGCGCGGCGGACATCACGATGCCGATGGCCAGAACTGGCAGCGCAAGACGGCGGACGGCGCTCATCCCACCGGCGACATGGGCTACCAGGTAGCCGCAGCCCAGCCCGGCCAGGCCCAGGAGAGTCGCGGCGTGAGGCGCCAGGCTTGGCCCTGGGATACCGGTGGCGGAGATCAGGGCCTGGAATGACGAGGCCAGGGAGCCGAACGTGACCGACCACGAATGCCCGATGGCCGAGGTGAGGACGGAGGCGAGAGGTGAGAAACCGAGGCCGACGAGAAGCGGAGCAGTGACCACGACGGGGACGCCAAACCCGCCGACGCCTTGGAGGAAAGAGGCAAAGGCCCAGCCGATGAGAAGGGCCTGCATGCCGCGGTCGGCGGTGAGTCGGGGAAGCGCCAGTTCGAGGGCGCGGATAGCGCCGGCCTGGTCGGCGACGCGATACAGAAGGAAGGCTCCCCAGACGATCATCAGGACGTCGAGGGCCAGAACGAAGGCGCGCGTCTGGGCTCGGGCGAGCACCTCGACGCCGGCGCCAAAGCGAATAATTGCGATGGCGACGCCGGCAAGCCAGCCAGCCGGGCCGGCTCGGGCGGCCCCCCAGTGAAACCAGACCATCAGGATGACGATCAGCAGCAGAGGGGCGAGGGCGAGGAGCCAATCGAGGAGCATGAAGGCGCCCCCTGCGTGGGAGCTCGGCGAGGATTATACCGTGTGGGCCCCCGGGCAAAAGCGCGGGCCAAAACGCGGGCGATGGATCGTTCGACTACGGCGCCCGAAGTGAGTCCCGCGCCGCCTCGAGGGGCCGAAGACAACGCGATATAGGGGAGACCTTCGGTCGCCTGCATGTCGGGGTCAGGAGACCCGACGAAACCAACCTCTATGGCTTGGCCGCGACGAGCGAGGCGCCGGCGCGAAAGCTCTCGGGCGCTGTGGGGTCGAGGCGCCGCGCCTCCTCAACCTCGAGAATCTGCAGCCCGGGGAAGAGGCCGGCGAGCTCGCCCGGAGCGAAGTAGTGGATCCATCCTCGTTCGCCGCTGAGGCGATAGGTGGCGGGGGCGGCTTCGCGCTCGCCGCTCTCGAGCCGCGCCTCGAGGCTCGGGTCATCCGTCGTGAAGACGGTGGCCAGCAGGAGCCCGCCTGGGGCGAGGGCGCGCGTGAGCCGGCGGCCGAGGAGGCCCAGGTCATCGGGGTGGAAGAAATGAAGGAAGGCGAGGGCGCTCACGAGCGAGTAGGTGTTCCGAGCAAGAGGATGGCGGCGGATGTCGGCGAAGAGCGCGCGGCCGTTGGTCCCGGCGAGCCTGGCGGCAAGCACGCGGTACGCGGAGGGGTCGGATTCGATGGCCTCGACGGTGAATCCCTGACGCGCAAGCCAATGACTCGCTTCGCCTTCGCCTGCGCCCAGGTCGAGAGCCCGGCCGGTCGCGGCGGCCGGGACCCACGACGCGAGGAGCTCATCTGGTGGATCGGAAGCGTAAGACATAGTACCGGGGTCACCCATGACCGGCGCGCGGCTGTCTGGCGTAGGGATTCCGTAGGCCAGGCATTGGGATGTCGACATGCAGCATGACGCCCCAGGGAGTATTGTATTCGTGGAAGGGCGGATTCTCTTCTCCTCCTTAGACGAGAGCCGGGGTTGGCGTCCTCGGCTCTCAAGATTCTGGGGCCCGCTCAAGACGGGCTCGCCCCTTGCCTAGCCTCCCGAGTTGTGGTTTCCTCTCTGGTGCCCGCGCGCCTCGGAAACGTGGATCCATGCCTACGGACGACAGCTGCATCTTCTGCCGCATCGTGGCCGGCCAGGAGGCGGCCAGCCTGGTCTACCGCGACGATCTGGTGACCGCCTTCATGGACATCCTCCCGGTCAACACCGGGCACCTCCTGGTGGTCCCCAACCAGCACAGCACCGACCTGGCCGGTCTGGAAGAGGCGGCCGGGGCCCGGATGTTTGGCGTCGCCAAGATGCTCGTCGGTGCGCTTCGTCGTTCGGGGGTGAGGTGCGAAGGGGTGAACCTCTACCTGGCGGACGGCCGGGCCGCAGGGCAGGAAGTCCTGCATGTGCATCTTCACGTGCTGCCGCGCCACGCGGGGGACGGCTTCGGCCTGCGCCGGACGAAGCAGCTTGGTCTGGCGGCGCGGCGCGAGCTCGACACGATCGCCGAGCGGGTGCGCTCCGCTCTCAACGGGTGAGGGAGGCGAGGGGCGTGGCTGGTGAGGGCGACCTCGTCATTCGGGAGTTCGGGGAGAGGGACCGCGCCTGGGCGGAGCGCCTTCTCTCGGAACGGTGGGGCTCGGCGTGGATCGCCTCGCGGGGCGCGCTTCACGCGGCGGCGCGGCTTCCCGGGTTTGTGGCCTCGCGGGGCGAGGAGCTCCTCGGGCTCGTCACCTACCACCTTCACGGGTCGTCTTGTGAGATCGTGAGCCTCGATGCGGCCGAGGCCGGGAAAGGCATCGGCACGGCGCTCCTCCGGCGCGTGCATGAGGTCGCACGTTCCGCAGGCTGTGCCCGACTGTGGCTCATCACGACGAACGACAACCTCGAGGCGCTCCAGTTCTATCAGCGGCAGGGCTTCCACCTGGCGCGCCTTCACCCCGACGCACTTGAGGCCAGCCGGCGGCTCAAGCCCGAGATCCCCGAGGTGGGGCGGCACGGCATCCCGCTGCGCGACGAGTTGGAGCTGGAGCTCCCCCTGGCTAAGGTTGAGGCTGGGCAGGGCAGCCAAGCGCCAGAAAGCCGACCGGGCCGCCTGAGCCGAGTATGCGTCTACTGTGGATCGAGCGACGCGGTGCGCCCGGAATATCGGGAGGCGGCTGGCGCGATGGGCCGGGCGCTGGCGCGGCGCGGGGTCACGGTGATCTTCGGCGGCGGAGGGACCGGCCTGATGGGCGCCGTAGCGGATGCGGCGATCGAGGCGGGGGGACAGGTGATCGGGATCATCCCCAAGAGCTTCAACACACCCGCCCTGGCGCACAGCCGTCTGACCGAGCTGCGCGTCGTGGCCTCCATGCACGAGCGCAAAGCGGCGATGGCGGAGATCGGCGAGGCGTTCATCGCCCTGCCCGGAGGATTCGGCACTTTCGAAGAGCTCTTCGAGATCCTCACCTGGGCGCAAATCGGATTACACTCTAAGCCGGTGGGCATCCTGAATGCTCTCGACTACTTCCGGCCGCTCCTGACACTGATCGAACATGCCCGGGCGGAAGGCTTCATCTACGACGAGCATCGGGCCCTTCTGATGAGTGAGGCCGATCCCGAGAGGCTGATCTCCCGGCTGGAGGCCTATGTCCCGCCCTCGGGACTGCAGCGGTGGGTTACGCGAGAGGAGCAAGGATGAACGCGGCGCAGTACTTCGACCATTGGGACGTCGTCTGGCGGGACCTGCTTCGCGGGGTGGCCATGTTAAAGGAGGAGCATTTCCGCTTCCGGCCGGCCGAGCGCTACCCGCGCACAGTCGGCGACATCCTGAACCACATCGCCGACCTGGAAGACCAGTGGCTTCATTTCGTCATCCGCCGGGCGCACCCGGCCTGGCCCGTCCCCGGGTTTGCACCTCCCGCCACGCTCGAAGACACACGGACCCGCATGGCCTCCGTCCACAAAGCGACCATGGACTACCTGGCCAGCCTACCCGAAGAGGACTTCAACCGCATTGTGCAGGTGCCCGGCGACGGCACGCCGAAACTCGTCTGGATCCTCTGGCACGTCTTGGAGCAGGAGATCCATCATCGCGGCGAGCTCTTCCTCTGCCTGAGCCTCCTGGGCCTCGATCGTCCGGAGATCGACCGCCCAACGTAGCGCCTCCGAACTTCGGATGTTCGGAGAACTTCCGAAGTTCGAGTGGATGATCCTGCGCGTGAGCGAACCCATCCGCATCGTCCACTTCTCCGACATCCACGTCGGTATGGAGAACTACGGCCGGATCGATCCTCAGACCGGGACCTCGACGCGCGTGCGCGACTTTCTGGAGCGCCTCGACGAGGTCGTCGATTACGCCCTGGCGCACGAGGCGGATCTGGCGATCTTCGCCGGCGACGCCTTCAAGAGCCGCGATCCCGAGCCCACTCAGCAGCGCGAGTTCGCCGCCCGCATCAAGCGCCTCGCCGACGCCATGCCCACCCTGCTTCTGGTTGGCAATCACGACATGCCCAGCATGGCCGCCAGGGCGAGCAGCGTCGACATCTTTCGCGCCCTGGAGGTGCCGGGTGTGATCGTCGGCCATTTGCCCGAAGCGCGCGTCGTGCAGACGCGGCGCGGGCCGATCTTCCTGGCCTGGATGCCCTATCCGATGCGCAACCGTCTCCTGAGCAAGGAGGAGCATCAGGGCAAGACGATCGAGGAACTGGAGACCGCCCTGCGAGAGGCCATCTCGGATGTGCTCCGGGGCCTGGCGGAGGAAGCTTCCGCCCGGGAGATGCCCCGCGTTCTGGCCGCTCATTTTTCCGTCGCCGAGGCCAAGCTGGGATCCGAGCGCACCGTGATGCTCGGGCGCGAGGTTGCCGTCTTCACCTCGTCCCTCGTCGATCCCGCCTGGGACTACGTCGCCCTCGGACACATCCATCAACACCAGAACCTGAATCCGACAGGATCCCCGCCGGTGGTCTACTCCGGCTCCCTGGAACGCATCGACTTCGGGGAGGAGGGCGAACCCAAAGGGTTCTGCTGGGTGGAGGTGAGCCGGGGGCGGGCGAGGTGGGAGTTCGTCCCGGTGCAGGCGAGGCCGTTCCGGACGGTCCGCCTCGATGTGCGAGATCTGGCCGACCCCACGGCCGCGGCGGTGGAGGCCGTCACGCGCATCGAGGCCGAGGGAGCAGTCGTGCGGGTGATCATCCGCATGCGCCCCGATCAACAGGCCCTCCTGCGGGACCGGGAGATCGAGGCCGCCTTGAAGCCGGCCTCGAATGTCGTCATCGCTCGGGAGGTGGAAAGCGAGGCCCGCGCCCGATTGGGGGACCTGATGCCCGAGACGCTCACGCCGATCCAGCTCGTGGAGCGCTACTTCCGGGCCCGGGGTGAGGATGACAAGCGGATCGCTGCCCTGCTGGCCAAGGCCGAGGAGCTCCTGCGTGATTCCGGTTGAGCTGGAGATGCACAACTTCCTGGCCTACCGCGATCCCGGCCCGCTGCGGCTGGACGGGATCCACATCGCCTGCCTGGCGGGGCCCAACGGCGCGGGCAAGTCGTCGCTCCTAGACGCGATCACCTGGGTGCTCTGGGGCGAGGCGCGCACCCATCAAGTCGACGAGCTCATCCACCAGGGCGAGACCGAGATGCGCGTGGCTCTCACCTTCGACCAGGGCGGCAGCCTCTACCGGGCGGTCCGCCAGCGCAAGTCGGGCAAGCGGGGTTCCTCACTCCTCGAGCTCCAGGGGCAAGATCCGACGACCGGCGCCTGGCGCAGCCTCTCGGAGGCCACCATGCGGGCCACCGAGCGCAAGATCGAGGCCCTGCTTCGGCTCGACTACGAGACGTTCGTCAACTCGGCCTTCCTCATTCAAGGGCGGGCCGACGAATTCACCAAGAAGGCGCCGGCGGAGCGCAAACAGATCCTGGGCAATATCCTCGGCCTTTCGCGCTGGGAGATGTTTGAGGAGCGGGCCAAAGACGGCTTGGCTCAGGCCCGGGATCAGATCCACCGTCTGGAAGGGCGCCTGGAGGAGATCGAGAGCGAGCTCTCTCACCGCTCGGCCTATGAGGAAGAACTCTCCGAGGCGGAAGCCGTCGCGGCGCAGCTCGGCGAGACCCTCTCCGCCGCCGAGCGCCAGTGGGCCGATCTGGAGCAGACCCGCAGCGAGATCGTGCTCCTGCAACGCCAGATCGACGATCTCACCCGCCGGATCACATCGGCGGTTCGGGAGCTGCGCGAGGCCGAGGGCGAGCTGGAGGCGACTCGCCTGCGGGCCGACCGCCAGGCCCTTTCGGCGGCGCGCGGCGAGATTGCCGCGGCGCTTGCGGCCCTCGATCCCATCCAGGGACGGTTTGAGGCTGCGAGCGCGGAGGCGATTGCCCTGGCCGAGGAGGCAGCCGGGCTGCGCGGGGCGAACCAGGCTCTCGGGCCGGAGACCGAGCCGATCAAGGCCCGCGCCGGCGTGCTCGATGGCGCCCGCGAGCCGGTGTGTCCCACGTGCGGCCAGCCGCTCACCGAGGGGCATCGCGAGCAGCTCCTGGCGGAGCTGAGGGCCGAGATCGAGCGCCGCCGCGAAGCCTACCGCGCCAACCAGGCCCGCGTCCGGGAGATCGAAGCTCAGGCGGGCCTGCTCGAACGCGAAATCGTCGGGCTCAACGCCCAGGTGCGCGAGCGCCCCGCCCTGGAAAAGCGTGCCGGCGAAATGGATGCCGCCCTCGGCCACGCCGACGAAGCCGCCCGCCAGGCGTCGGCGCTGGAGGCCAAGATCCTCCGGTGGAGGCAAGACCTGTCTGCCGAAGAGGCCCGGCGCGAGGAGCTCGAGCGGCAGGCGGAGGCCAGCGAACACCGCCTGCGCGCCGCAGCCCTGCGCCAGGAGGATCTCGACCGGATGCGCCTCGACAAGCGGCTGGCCGATGAGCGCGTCGGCGGGTCTCGTCAGAAACTTGCGGCGTTGGATAGCTTCGAGCGCCAGCGGGAAGAACGGCTGCGCGAGCGGGAGCGGCTGGCCGCCGATCAAAGCCTCTACGACGACCTGCGGCTTGCCTTTGGCAAGCGCGGCGTGCCGGCGATGATCATCGAGACCGTCGTGCCCGAACTCGAGGCCTACGCCAACGACCTGCTCACGCGGATGAGCGACGGCCGGCTGAACGTGCGGATCGAGACGCAGCGTGAGCTGCGCGGCGGCGAGGTGCGCGAAGCACTCGATATCGTCATCTCCGACGAGCTGGGCAGCCGGCCGTATGAGCTCTACTCGGGAGGCGAGGCCTTCCGCATCAACTTCGCCATCCGCATCGCCCTCTCGCGGCTCCTGGCGCGCCGGGCCGGCGCCCAGCTGCGCAGCCTCTTCATCGACGAGGGCTTCGGCACGCAAGATGCCAGCGGGCGGGAGCATCTCGTCGCAGCGATCAACAGCATCCAGGACGACTTCGACCGCATCCTCGTGATCACGCACATCGACGAGATGAAGGAAGCCTTCCCGGCGCGCATCGAGGTCGAGAAGACGCCGAACGGCTCGCGTTTCACCCTCACCTAGTCAAGATCTGCTATGGAGACACCGAGACACCCACTGGCACTGCGCTCACTTGCACCGCACTTGCACACGTGTGCAAGTGCGGTGGGCGCGCAACGCGGTGATCGGTGAACGGTGATCGGTCACGCCCGCGCGTGTGTCTGACGTGCCGCACGCCGTCCTCCCGTTCGCCTGTACTGCGCTGCCGCAGGGGCCTTCATATCCTGTAGCTTTCCACCTCACCCCCCATTCCCCCTCTCCGCTTGCCACGTCTCTTCCTGCGCGCGGATCGAAAGCGGAGAAGGGGATTGAGGTCTAAGGACGTGTCCTTAGGTAACTTCCCCTCCCCCGGCAGAGGTCCATCCGTTTCCTAATCCGGGCAGCTGCCGGGGGAGGGGAAGGGGGTGGGGGTCCAAGACGGATGCTCTATCTAGCGACAGGGACCCGAAGGACTCGGTCGCGTCTGGCCCTCGGCTATAATCCGGCCTCCTGGGGAGGTGAGCATGCGCGTGCTGATCAGCGGTGGGACCGGTTTCATCGGACGACCGCTTGCGCGCGGGGCGCTGCGGCGCGACTGGGACGTGGCGATTCT
>DATEAV010000355.1:0-4204 GCA_035288185.1 Anaerolineales bacterium
CTTCACCTTCGGCACGCAGCCAGCGCACCAGCTTGCCCTCGGCCATATCGAAACCGAGTTTCGGCATGGCGACGACTTCGGCCATCAGAGCACCTCTTTCACCGCCCGGACTACGTCGGAGACCTGCGGGAGCGCCATCTGTTCGAGGGTCCGGTTGTACGGCAGGGGGGCCTCTTTTTGGGCCACGCGCCGGATGGGTGCATCGACGTAGTCGAAGGCCTGCTCGTAGAGGCGCGAGGCGACCTCGGCGCCGATCCCGAAGGAGGGCCAGCCTTCCTCCACGATGACGGCCCGGTTCGTGCGCTTGAATGACTCGACCACCGGCCCCATGTCGAGCGGGCGCAAGGTTCGCAGGTCCACCACCTCGGCCTCGATACCTTCGTTCGCCAGCTCGGCCGAGGCCTGGAGTGAGGTCTGCAGCATCTTCGAGTAGGTGACGATCGTCACGTCTCGGCCGAGCCTCTGCACCTTTGAGACGCCGATCGGCTCGGTGATCTCTCCATCGGGGACCTCGCCTCGCATCTGGTAGAGCGTGGCGTGCTCGATGAAAAGCACGGGGTCGTCGCTTCGGATGGCCGATTTGAGGAGCCCCTTGGCGTCCTGCGGCGTCCCGGGCGCGATGACCTTGAGGCCCGGGAAATGGGCGAAGACCGCATCCGGCGTCTGGGAGTGGGTGGCCCCGAGCTGCCGGCCGCCGCCTCCCACGGCGCGGATCACGAGAGGAACCGTGAACTGGCCGCCGAACATGCTGTGCAGCTTGGCGGAATGATTGACGATCTGATCCATCGCCAGAAAGGCGAAGTTGATCGTCATCAGCTCGGCCACAGGCCTCAGCCCCGCCATGGCGGCCCCGTTGGCCGCCCCCACGATCACGCCCTCGGCGATCGGTGTATCGCGAACCCGCTTCGGGCCGAAATGATCAAAGAACCCCTTCGTCACGGCGTACGTCCCGCCCCACACGCCCACCTCTTCGCCCAGGATGAAAACGCGGTCGTCGCGCTCCATCTCTTCCCAGAGAGCCTGTGAGATCGCCTCGCGCATCGTGATGACGGCCATCGCCTAGGCCCCCTTCTCCGCATAGACGTGTTCAAACAGGGCCTCGGGAGCAGGCTCAGGGCTCTCTTCGGCGAAGCGGACCGCCTCCCCGATCTCCTCGTCCACCTCCGTCTCGAGCCGTTCAAGAGCGGCCTCGCGGCTCGCCTTCTCCTCCAGAATACGCTTGCGCAGGATCCCGATCGGATCCTCCTCCTGCCACTTCCTCACCTCATCGCTCCGGCGGTAGCGCTCGGGATCTCCCATCGAGTGACCTCGGTAGCGGTAGGTGATGGCCTCCAGGAGGAACGGGCCCTCGCGGCGGACGTGCTCCAGGGCCTGCTCGGCCGCGCCTCGCACCTCCAAGACGTCCATCCCGTTCACTCGGGCTCCAGGAATTCCATAGGCCTCGGCCTTCTGACGGATCTCCTCGACGGCGGAGGCTCGCTCGACCGACGTTCCCATCCCGTACTTGTTGTTCTCGCACACCCACAGGACGGGAAGCTTCCAAAGGGCGGCCAGGTTGAGGGCTTCGTGAAAGTAGCCGATGTTGGTGGCGCCTTCTCCGAAGAAGCAGATCGTGACGGCCTGGCGCTCCCGGTAGCGGTCGGCAAGCGCCATCCCCACGGCCAGCGGGAGGTGGGCGCCCACGATGGCGTGGCCGCCCCAGAAGTTGAAGCTCACATCGGCCAGGTGCATCGAGCCGCCCATCCCCTTCGAGCAGCCCGTCGCCTTTCCGAGAAGCTCCGCCAGCACCACTCTCGCCGGCATGCCGGCGGCGATGGCGATTCCATGATCCCGGTAGGCGGTGATCACCCGATCTTCCGGCCGCCTGGCCGAGACCACCCCGCTGCCGACGGCTTCCTGGCCGATGTAGAGATGGAGGAAGCCGCCGATCTTGCCTTCCTGGTAGAGCGATGCGGCGGCCTCCTCGAGACGCCGCACCAGCATCATCTCGCGGTACAGCCGCAGCATCTCTGATGCTTCCATATTCTCTCTCCGCTGCAGGAGGCCGGCGCTCCCGCTGGAAATCATATCATGCGCCTCGTGTGCAACCACTTTCTGTCTCCATGATGGAGGGCTGGCCCGAGCCACCAACCCTCCGACGAGCGCTGAGTTGCGGTTCTCCGATGCGCGCCTAAGGGCGAGGCGCATAGGAGCGCCCCGGTTCGGCCGGGGCGAGAAAATTGTACCATATCGGTCCTATTCACGGCCTTGGCTGGAGGCCGCCCCGGATGCTATAGTCGCCCCGGTTCGCGCGCCCGGACTGGCATGGCCGGCATCCCGGCGTGTCCGAGCCCACAGTCACAACGCTGGAGGACAAGATGGCGGCATGGGAGCACTGCAAGATGGTCGACGATCGGCTTCTCTATCTTGGCGCGGGCCTGCTCGAGAACCGCTCCGACAGGCATCTCACCGAGCGAGGCGCGTGGGATCAGATCCGGGATGAGGGCTGGGAGCTGGTCTCGGTCGTCAATGATCCGGAGAGCGGGAAGCTTGTGCACTACTTCAAGCGGCCGAGGGCCGAAACCAGATCGTAGCCGCCTCTGGGGAAGATCAATCGGCAGGGGCCAGGCCGCTCGCCACGATGTCGTACTCGCTCATGACTAGGTCGGCGCCGCGGGGCAGGGTGAGCTCGAGGACAAAGGCCGCCGACTCCCCGGCCTCGAGCGATTCGGCGACGAGCCTCCATCCCGCGCTGAGGGGTGCCCCATCCAAGGATCGGACGACGGCCAGGACGGTGGCGGAAAGGACTGCGGCGCCCGAATCGTTCTCCACAGTCCCCTGCAGGAAGAGCGTCCCCGCGATCGCCTCGTAGCTTCTCACCTGCAAAGCGAGGGGGACGGCCCGAAGCCCGTCATCCGGCGAACGGACGGGATCCACCCAGGCCTCCACGCTAAGGCCCTCGATGCCCGCGGCGGGCGCGGCTCCGGATGCCAGACGGGGAAACCCCGTGATCGTGAAGGCCCGGCTCTCTCCGGGCCCCAGCGGAATGGGGACGAACTCCTGAGCCACCCCCACCACCTCGCCCGCCGACTGCAGGCTCACCAAGACGGAGGCCCACCTCGGGCGGCTCTCGCCGTTGCGGATCACGCCGACGACAAACACATCGCCTTGTTCGTCTTCCATCGGGACCGGCGCCGAAACGAAGGTCAGCCGTGACGGCGGCTCCGCTGGCGCAAAGGTCGCATCGGCATAGGGCGTCAGGCTCGGCTCGTCGAGGCCCGCCGGAAGAATGGCCAGGAACGGGCCCTCGGCGCCGGGCTCGAGCCGAGCCCGGTGGGCGGAGGAGGAGGCAAGCGCCAGCGAGATCCCATCCTCGTCTGAGGCCAGGATGGCAAGCTGGCTCACCTCGATCGGCCGCGCCGACCGGTTGATCACGGTCCCCACCACCGCCAAGCGCCCATCGACGGTTGCCAGGGTGCTGAGGTTGGCCACCTCGACCTCGGCCCTCTCGCGGCCGGCCGGCGAGTAGCGCGTGACCTCGGCGTGGGCCGCGACGGGCTCTGCAGCGCCGGGGAATTGAGCGGAGAAGGGAGCGGTCTCTCCCGGCCCGAGATGCGGGATCGCCAGGCTCACTTCTTGATCGTCGATCTCCTCTCCTCCCGGTCCCTCCAAGGTCACTCTCACCCCCACCTCGCCCGCCACGAT
The DNA here is from genome assembly GCA_035288185.1 of Anaerolineales bacterium. Taxonomy (GTDB): domain Bacteria; phylum Chloroflexota; class Anaerolineae; order Anaerolineales; family E44-bin32; genus DATEAV01. The sequence goes on from DATEAV010000355.1 coordinate 3,685, forward strand.
GTCGGACCGATTTGTCACCAGCCCAATCACCGTCCACCCGTCGCCATCCTCGGAGGGGACCGAGTTGAGGCCGGAGATCACGGTGAAGAGATGGGGTGTGGGCGAAGGGGCGGGGGTCGAGGTGCCCGCGGGGGAAGTTGGTGTCTCGGGCGCCTGGGTGGCCAGTGACGGCGAGCACGCGGCCAGGGTGAGAGTGAGCAGAACGGGGAGCGCCCGTGCCATCGCCACGCCAGCGCGCATGCCGGAGATCATAACCCCGTTCGCCTATCGAAGGGGGCTCTACGCCGGCGCCAGGCGAGCGGCGGCCTCGGCGTGAAACTCTCGCTGGCTGACGGCGGAGAGGAGCAGAATCGTCGCCAGGAGGCCTGCGGCCTCCAAGAGGAAGACGGAGGCATAAGCTGCCGGCTCGGAGCCGAGCAGCCGGAGAGCGGCGTCGTGGAGGTAGCCGCCGCCCACGGAAGCGATCCCGTTGGCGACGGCCTGGGCGAGCGTCCAGGCGCCCATGAAGATCCCGTTGCGG
>DATEAV010000356.1:0-3761 GCA_035288185.1 Anaerolineales bacterium
CATTCGGCGGATGCAAAATGGCCTCGGTCGAGGGTTCGTCGCCGAATGCTTCGCCCCTACCCTTAATGAGAATTCTCCTCAGGCCGGAAAGGTGCGGCCCCTTCTACCCTTGCTCTTGCCTCAGCTCGCGGTAGAGAAACCAATGCCCGGCGCGGTCGCCGGGGCCGTCCGGGGCACGATCGTAGTAGAGATCGAAGATCCGCCCACCTTGCGTGCGCAGGCGAAAGTAGAAACGGCCGACGCCCCACGAACCCCGCCGCTCGGCCGCCTTAAGATGGGCCTGCTCCATGTTCTGCGCCATGCGCCCGCGGCGCCGGAAGTCCGTCCAAGAGGAGAGCATCTCCGCGACGGCATGCTGCTCGCCCTTCCACAAGAAAGCGTTCGGCGGCCCCGGCTTCTTGGCGAGATCGGGGGGACGGTCGAAGAAGGCCTGGATCTCCTCATCGATAAACCGGATTGGGGTGAACCTAGCGGCCATCTGTCCCGAGCCGAAGCTGCCGCACCAGGTTCACTTCGGAGAACCAGCCGCCGGTGATCCGGTGCCAGTGACCCAGGCGGCCGAAGATGCGGCGGGCGATCGCCGCATCGTCGAGGCCCTCACTCCCGAGAAGGCGGGCCTTCGCCTGCACCTCCTCCAGGTGGGCCACCTTGCGCCGGATCGCCTCTTTCCCCTCGCGGACGTAACCGGCGTGGCCACAGAAGACCACCCCGAAATCGTGGGCCAGCAGAGAGCGCAGCGACCTCAGCGCCACGGAGGCGTCCTCATCGGCCTGGGCGTAGCGGATCCGCTCGTGCACGAATGCATCGCCTGTGAAGAGCCAGCCGTGTGCAGGGACAAGCAGGACGACATGATCGTCGCTGTGGCCCGGGGTGGGGATCACCTCGAAGGAGAGCTCGCCCACGTCGAAGCGGGGAGGAAGAGCCTGAGCGCGCAAGGGCGCCGGTCGGCCCCAGACGAGGTGACGGAACAGCTGAATGTGCGGAGGGTTCGCGAGCCGGCCGAGGGAGGCCGCGGGCGCCAGGACGGCCGCGCCGAGCGAGGCAAGTGCCGAATCGCCCCCGACGTGGTCTTCGTGATGGTGAGTATTCAAGATGTGGGAGAGCAGCCGGCCGCGTGCCCAGGCGGCCAGCTCGTGCTGCGTGCGCGGCGGCCCGCAATCAATCATCACGCCGCCGACGGTGAAAGCCGAGACCCAGTAGAGCCCGCGGCCGAGGACTTCGGCCGACATCCGCAGCTCGGTCACCGGGCCTCGAGAAACCACCTCGAGCACGGCCTTATCCGGTAGAGAGGTCCAGCCAGGACGTCAGACGTCGGTCCGACAGGCAAGCCAGCGAGACAGCCCCGATCAGGGTCCCAATGCCGAGATGAAGAATCGAGGCCAGGGCAAGGACCAATGCGGCCCGCTTCGACCAGCCAAGCCGCATCCACAGCCCCGCCAGGACGCCAAACCAGGCTGTGCCGACGACGATCATGGGCCAGCCGAATTCCGCGATCGGAAGCCCCAGCTCGGAAGGCAGCCATCGCCATACGCCGAGGAGCCCCTCGCCGGCGATGGGGATCCCGAAGAGACGGAGCCACAGGCCCCCCACAGCCAGCCAGAGCCCCAACGGCGCGGCTGCCGCCGTCAGGAGGATGAGGCTTGCCGGGGCGCGAGGCTCGGCAGCCTCCTGGGAGGGAGCCCCGGCCGGGGCAACCCGGGCGGGCGCCGCCGGGCTCAGTCGGCGCCTTCCTTGCTCTGGTCCCTCTGCCGGGCCGCGATCACCTCCTGGGCCACGTGCTGGGGGACGACCTCGTAGTGGTCTTCGCTCATCGTGAAGATCCCCCGGCCTCCGGTGATCGAGCGAAGCTCGGTTGTGTAGCGAAGCATCTCGGCCAACGGCACCTGAGCGGTGACGACGCTGCGGCCGCGCTCGGATTCCATGCCCTGCACGCGGGCCCGGCGGGTGTTCAGATCGCTGAGCACGTCACCCATATTCGCTTCCGGGACGATCACCCGGACGTTCATAATCGGTTCCAGCAGCACCGGCCCGGCTTCCTGAAAGGCCAGCTTGAAGGCCTCCCGCCCGGCCACCTCGAACGCGACCGCCTTCGAATCGACCGGGTGTTCCTTCCCGTCGGTGACGGCCACGCGCACGTTCCTCACGGGGTAGCCCGCGATCACGCCCTGCTTCATCACCCCGCGCACGCCCTTCTCGATCGCCGGCATGAAGGAGTGGGAGATCGCGCCGCCAAAGACCCGGTTGACAAACTCGAAGTCGTCGTCGGCGAAGGGCTCCACCTGCAAATGCACTTCGGCAAACTGCCCTGCGCCTCCGGTCTGCTTCTTGTGACGGTGCATCGACTTGCCGGTTCGGGTGATCGTTTCACGGTAGGGCACCCTGGGCGTCTCGGTCGTCAGGCCCACCTGGAACTTCGTCTCGGCCTTGCGGATGGCGACGTCGATGTGTTGATCCCCCATGCCCTGCAGGATGGTCTGATTGGTTGAGGGCTCCTGGCGCCAGGAAAGCGTCGGGTCTTCCTCGCTGAGGCGCGTGAGCGAGGCGCCCATCTTGGTGGAGTCCGCCTGTGTCTTGGGGACGACCGCCACCGAGTAGAGGGCGTGGGGGTACTTGGGCGTCGACAGGGTGAGAGGGTGGCCTTTGTCGCACAGCGTATGGCCGGTGCCGGTGTCGCTGAGCTTGGCCACCGTCCCGATATCGCCTGCATGCAGCGTTTTGACGGCGATCTGTTCCTTGCCGCGCATCACGTGCAGCGTACCCAGGCGTTCCTCGGCCCCTTTCGTCTGATTCCACACGCGGCTGTCGGAGCTGAGGATGCCCGAGTAGACGCGCAGGTAGGTGAGCTTGCCGACGAACGGATCGGCCGTCGTCTTCCAGACGTAAACGGCCAGCGGCCCGGCGTCGGAGGCGGGCAAGCTCTCGGGCCCGGCCTTGCCTTGCGCCTCCACCGGTGGGGCCTCGGCGGGCGAAGGGAAGAGATCGAGGATCAGATCCAACACCGGAGCCGTGCCGATCCCGGCTGAGCCCGCAGCGAAGCAGACCGGCACCAGCCGGCCCGAGCGCACGCCCTGGCGAGCCCCCCGGGCGATCTCCTCGGCCGTTAGCTCCTGGCCGTCGAGGTACTTCTCCAGCAGAGCATCATCGCCTTCCGCCGCCGCCTCGACAACGGCAATGCGAGCTTCTTCCGCCTCGGCGCGCTGGTCGTCGGGGATCGCTTCCGAAGCCCTCCCATCCCCGGGCCGGGCCTTCATCGAGAGCAGATCGATCACGCCCTTGAACTGCTGCCCCTCCCCCCAGGGAGACTGGAACGGCACGAAGTGGACGTCCGGAGAGAGGGAGCGGATCGAGGCCAGGGCTGAGGAGAGGCTCGCGTTCTCCCGATCCATCTTGCTGACGACCACGAGGCGGGGGAGCTTGAGCTCCTCACAGTGCTCCCAGACAACCTCGGTGCCCACCTCCACTCCGGCCACGGCGTCCACCAGCACCAGGGCTCCATCGGCGACGCGCAGGGCCGATATCACTTCGCCGATGAAGTCGGTGTAGCCGGGCGTATCGAGCAGATTGACCTTGTGGTCCCTGTATTCGCAGGGGAGGCTCGCCGTGGAGAGCGAGAGCTTACGCCGGATCTCCTCGTCCTCGAAGTCGGAGACCGTGTTGCCTTCCTCCACTTTCCCCATCCGGGTGAGGGCACCGGTGAGAAAGAGCAGGGCCTCCGCCAGCGAGGTCTTGCCGCCGCCGCCGTGCGAAACCAGGGCGACGTT
>DATEAV010000357.1:0-5583 GCA_035288185.1 Anaerolineales bacterium
TCCTTGGGATTCAGATTCTGCTCTACGGCGCGGGAGTCCTGGCGGCACGGTTGGTGCTTGTTCCCCGGATCAGCATCGATGAGCGGATCCTCCTGCCCCTGCTCCTTCTCGTCATTCTCTTGATGCTGGTTGTGGCCTGGAGGGCATGGTCGGCGCTCGGTGGACGGAGCTGGATGTCGCGGTTCGCGGTGGCTCTCGTGTTCCTGCTGGCCGTCTCCTACGTCGGCCGCGGAGGAGTCCGCGGGCTTCTTCTGCAGCAGGATGGGCAGGGATTCGCCTCGAGGACGTGGCAGCAGTCGCCTCTGATGAACGCCCTTTCGATCCTGCCCCCGGAGACACCGATTTACACGAATGAGGTGGAGGCTCTCTACCTTCTTGGTGGGCGAAGCGCCTATCGGCTCCCCACGGGCTGCCTGCCCGAGGATGCGTTTTACACCTATGTCGAGGGGACAGAATGCCACACCCCTGAGTTTGAGGCATGGGCGCAGGCGATGCGAAGGAACCTCGAAGCGAACGCTGCAGTTGTGGCTCTCTTCAACACCTACCAGGAGCAGCCCTACTACGCGCCGGTCGCGCTGGAATTAGTGGCCGGCCTGGAGATCCTCACGACGCAGGGTGATGGCCGGCTCTACGTCTTCGATCGAAGCCAGTGGCCCGAGAGCCCTCACTGGTGACCTGAAAGCGTGGATGGTTCCGAAAGGACGCGTGCGACAGTGAGCCGGCAAGAAACGCCCGGAACAAACGGCTCAAGGAAGAGGGACTGGGCCCTGAGGGCCGTGCGGGCCCTCCTGGCGCTCTACGCGCTGGCTCTGCTCTACGGAATCGCCCGCAATCTGAATGGATTCCAGTGGGATTTTCAAACGTATTACTACGCGGGTCGCGCCTTCGCCCTCGGGCTCGACCCCTACGACATGGGTACTCTCTCGCGGCTGGCGGGGATAGAAATCGGCTTCCCATTCGCATACCCTCCCCTTGCGCTGCCGCTCTTCCGCTTGTTCGCAAGGATCCCTTTCGACGCCGCCTCGGGGTTCTTTCTGGCACTTAAGGTCGCTGCTCTGACCGCCCTCCTGGTCATCTGGCGGCGCTGGTTTGTGCCTGGCCGGCCGGACCCGTTCTTCTATCTTTTCCTGCTTTTCGGCTTTGGCGGCGCGCTCTACGCCGACTTTGTCTCGGGCAATATCTCGGTCTTCGAGCAACTGGGCCTCTGGCTGAGCTTCGTCGCCCTGAGGCAGAACCGACTCCGGGCCTTCACTCTCCTGGTTGTCGCCGTCAGCCTCTTCAAGCTCACTCCTGTTCTCTTGCTGGGTCTTCTTCTCCTGTGCAATGTCCGCCGACCTGGAATTGCCCTCGCCGGCGGGCTGCTGCTCTTTGGCGGAGCGCTCGGGCTTTCCTACGCGCTGTGGCCGGACCTCTTTCGAAGCTTCGTTCAGGGGGGCTGGAGCCTCGATGAGCGCGGCGGGATCAACCCCTCGAGCCTGGCTCTGCTGCGAGACGCCTACGACTACCTGCTTGGCAGGGGGATCGTGCCGGCATGGGAATGGCTCCCCTGGGCGGCATACTCTCTCTGGGTGGGAGCCGCCGCGTTTCTCACCTGGCGGAGCGCCCGGAACCGCCCTTCGGAGGACCGGGCGACCTCGATCTACCTTGGATGTCTCGCCTTTGCGTTGATTGCGCCTCGTTTCAAGAACTACTCCTACATCCTGCTCCTTGTGCCGGCCTACCAACTCCTGCGAACGCGGATCTCCGTCCGGCCGGAACGCGCCCTCCTGCTTCTCCTGATGGTCTCGGGCAGCCCGCCCGTCCCCTTCGGTTTCTCGACGGCCGCGGGAGAAATCATTGCGGGGTACTATTCCCTGCTTGGAGCGCTCCTCATCTGGGGGCTGGCCATCCACGGCGGGATGCCGGCCGAGCTCGGAGGCGCGGTACCGGGGCCCGCGCAGGCGATGCCGGGCGCCACGGATGCGGAAACTGTGCCCCCTTCGGCCCGAGTGAGCCATGAATGACGATTCTTCTGGGCGGTCTTTGGCCAGCGCGGAGCGCGTCATTGCGCTCGTGCCGATGCGCCATCACTCCGAGCGCGTGCCGGGGAAGAACTACCGTGCCCTGGGAGGAAGGCCGCTCTACAGCCACATCCTCCAAGCGCTGGGGGAATGCCCGGAGATCGTTCAAATCGTCGTCGACACCGATAGCCCGGTCATTCGGGAGGGAATCGCCCGCGGGTTCCCACGGGTGAGGCTTCTAGACCGGCCGGAACACCTCCGCGGCGGCGAGGTGGCGACCAACGAAGTCCTTGTGCATGACGCTTCGCAAGTCCCCGCACCCTTCTATCTGCAGACCCACTGCACGAATCCCTTCATCACGCCGGCCACGGTTTCCCGGGCCATTGAGGCGTTCTTCGACGCCTACCCGCAGCATGATTCGCTCTTCAGCGTCACGCGCCTGCAGAAGCGCCTCTGGGACGAGCACGGCAAGCCGGTGAACCACGACCCGGCCGTTCTCCTTCGCACGCAGGACCTGCCCGCGCTCTATGAGGAGAATTCCTGCCTCTACATCTTCGAGCGCGCCACGCTGCTGGCACGCCGCAGCCGGCTGGGGGCGCGACCCCGCATGTTTGAGATCGACGCCCTTGAGGCATGGGATATTGACGACGAAGGGGATTTCGAGATTGCGGAAGCCATGGTTCAGGGCAGAGCGAGGATGAGATGAAGGGGAGCGTGCATCTTGACGGAGGCCCGCTTGATCATGCCGCGCCTCACTTGCCGTTGCGAAGCAGGCTCAAGCCGGCCCTGGCGCTTCCCCTCCAAGTGCACATCGCGGCGCAGAAGCGGCTCGCCGGACGGCCGGGAACCTCGATGCGGGAGGGACGGCGTTTCCCCCGCAGCGCAGCCATGGCCCTGCATGAGAGCCTCAAGGGCGAGATCCGGGGCGGTAAAAGGAAGCCGCTTATGCCTTGGCCGGAAGCCGCCCCTCGATGCTTTGAGGGAATTCGATGAGGCGCACGGTCCTCCTCTCCGCGCCCTACATGATCCCGGTTTTTGATCAGCTCCGCCCGCTGTTTGATGCGGCGGGCATTGATGTGATCGTTGCCCCGGTGGAGGAGAGGCTTTCGGAGGCGGAGCTGCTCGAATACGCCGGCCGGATTGATGGCACCGTCTGTGGAGACGATCCGTGGAGCGCAAAGGCGCTCGAGGCAGCCTCGCCCAGGCTCAAGGTGATTGCCAAGTGGGGCACGGGGATCGACGCCATCGACCAGGCCGCCGCGGCGCGGCTGGGCGTCCGAGTCGCCAACACGCCCGAGGCATTCACGGACGCCGTCGCCGACAGCGTCCTGGCCTACATCCTCGTCTTCGCCCGCCGCGCTCCGTGGATTGATCGGGCGATGAAAGCCGGCCGCTGGGAAAAGATCCCGGGCCGGGCCCTGCACGAATGCACTCTCGGGGTCGTGGGCGTCGGGGCGATCGGCAAAGAGGTCTTGCGCCGGGCCCTGGCCTTCCGAATGCGCCTCCTGGGCAACGACATCCTCGAAATGCCGCCGGCATTCGTGCGCGAGGTCGGCGTAGAGATGATTGCCCTGAAGGACCTACTGGGCCAGGCCGATTTCGTCAGCCTCAGCTGCGACCTCAACCCCACCTCCCGACACCTGATCAGCCGCCAGACCCTTGGGTGGATCAGGCCCGGCGCAGTCCTCATCAACACGGCCCGCGGCCCGATCGTCGAGGAAGCCGCGCTCATCGAGGCGCTTCGGGAGGGGCGGCTTGCCGGCGCCGCGCTGGACGTCTTCGAGGAGGAGCCATTGCCGCCGGATAGCCCTCTGCGCAAGATGGACAACGTGCTGCTCGCGCCTCACAACGCCAATAGCAGCCCGGCGGCCTGGGAGCGCGTCCACCGCAACACGCTACGCAATCTCTTCGCCGGCCTGGGGCTTCCGATCCCCGAAGCAATTCGCGAGCCGTAGCGGGACCACGGCCGGCCTTGGTCGTTGACGCGTCGCGAGGGAGCTATCCCGCCCTATGGGAGTTGGCGATGACAAAATGGGCTCTGATCACCGGAGCGGCAGGGGGCATCGGCCGCGCCACCGTGGACGTCTTCCACGGCAAGGGATGGCAGACGGTCGCCGTCGACCGGGATCGGGCAGGGGAGTTCCCTGCGGGGGCCGGGTTTCACCAGGCAGACGTCTCCGATCCCGCAGCGGTGGCGGGGCTGTTCCAATGGCTTCGAGGCAAGACCGATCGCCTCGACGCTCTGGTGAACAACGCCGCTGTGCAGATCGTCAAGCCGCTCATCGAGACGACGGTCGAGGAATGGGACGCGGTCATGGCCTCCAACCTGCGATCGATCTTCCTCACCGCCCGGGAGGGCTATCCTCTCCTACGGGCGGCGAAGGGGGCGATTGTCAATGTGAGCTCCGTCCACGCCGTGGCTACCTCGGTGGATATCGCCGCCTACGCCGCCAGCAAGGGCGGATCGCTTGCCCTGACGCGGGCGATGGCGCTTGAGTTTGCCCGCGACGGCGTGCGCGTCAACGCCATCCTGCCGGGGGCGGTCGATACGCCGATGCTCCACGCCGGGCTGATGCGCGGCCACGTGGCGGGCGGATCGATCGAGGAGCGCATGGCCGATCTGGCCGGGCGCACGGTGATGGGAAGAATCGGCACCCCGGAGGAGATCGCCCGGGCGATCCTCTTCCTGGCCGATTCCGAAGAGTCCTCTTTCATGACGGGCCAATCGATGATCGTCGACGGCGGGGCGACGTGCCGCCTGAGCACGGAGTGAGGCCAGCGTGCTGGCCCTGATCCCACTGGCCGCGGTCGTCTCGCTGGCTCTCTTCCTGGGCAATCTCGCGCCGGCATGGGGCTGGAGGCGGGCCTGCTTGCGGGCGAGCCTGGCGGCCGGCGCCTATCTGGTGCTCACGACCGAGGGCTTGAGCTTCCTCTCGGCGATCACACCGGCCGGCCTGGCCGTCGCCTGGGGCGCATTGCTGCTGGCAGCGGTGGTTGGGATCATCCGGCAGTGGCGTCGAACGGGACGGCTTCTCCTGCCCACTCCGCAGCTCCCTCGCAACTGGCTCGACCGGGCGCTGTTGGCTGGGCTCGTTGGGGTGATGGCCGTGACCGCGCTCGTGGCGTGGGCTGCACCGCCCAACACGTGGGATTCGCTCAACTACCACATGCCACGGGTGGCCCACTGGGCGCAGCAGCGCTCCGTGCGCCCCTTTGCCACGGGGATTGAGATCCAGAACAGCATGAGCCCCGGCGCCGAGATGGCCGTCTTGCATCTCTATGTTCTGGCCGGCGGCGATCGGCTTGCCAACTTCGTCGAGTGGGCAGCGATGGCGCTGAGCGTGATCGGGGTCTCGCTCATTGCCCGGCAATTGGGAGGCAAGGCGCCGGCGAGCCTGGTCGCCGGCATCGTCGCGGCCACGCTTCCGACGGGGATCATCCAGGCCTCGAGCACGATGACGGACTACGTCACCGCTCTCTGGGTGCTCTGCGCGGCCTCGGGGACCCTTTCACTCGCCTCCGAGGTCGAGCCCCCGACGGCCGTCGTCCCCTGGCTGGCGATGGCCACGGGCCTGGCGCTTCT
>DATEAV010000358.1:0-2359 GCA_035288185.1 Anaerolineales bacterium
GTTCGGCCTGGGCTGTCGAGTTTTCAAGCCTCTCCTCTGCATCATTGTGGTCACTCCAGGCTTGGAATCCCGCGACGCCTGATACGCCGAGCGTGCCAAGACCTCCAGTTGTTACTACAACACCTCCCACACACAACCAGCCGGTCCCTCCGAGGGCATAGAACGTGAGAGGCGTTGCCGCGCACGACGACGCACTAACGAGGGCACCTCCAAGAAAACCTATCAGACCAGTACCGAAGCCCACTGCGCTAAGTACCAGAGTGGTATTAGCAGTTTCAAGATCGTTTGCCGCGGAGGCCCTGTCTCGGGCAGCAATCATGAACGCGCTAAGGAGCGTACTGGCAGCCGAATCGCTCGCATCGACGATGAGAACCTCCCCTCCGAAGCAGATCATCCACAGCGGCGGGTCTGAGCCTCCTAGGTAGTCGTATCCGGTGGTGTCTTCGCCCGGTGAGGCACATGAAGGAGCCGAGATTGCATCCTCGGGTTCTTCGGTTGGAGTTGGGATTGCAGTGACGGAGGCTGCCGGTGGTCCAAGAGTCCCCACCGCCGTCGGCGCCGGCGTGGAAGTTCGCGGGATCTCAGTGACGCGCGGCGTGAAGGTGAACGCCACCTGAGGCCGCGGGGCCGCGGAAACCCGCTCTGGGCCTATGCCCGAGGCAAGGGGGCCCCACAAGAGAGCGAGAGCGAGGAGAATGGCCAGCCGGGCTTGAACGGCGCGCTTGGGGTAGTGTAGAGGCTGATCCGGCATGGCTTCCCCCGTCGACGGACGTGCCCATCGTAGCGGGGTTCGCGGCCGGAGTCAATCGGGCGCGGGGTGGGCGGGGGGAGGAATTCGCCGCCTGGGGCGCTTCGCCCCTACGCGAGATGCGGCTTGAGAAACTGCCCGGTATACGACTCGGGCACCTCGCAGATCTGCTCCGGCGTGCCCTCGGCCACCAGCCGGCCGCCGCGCTCGCCGCCCTCCGGGCCGAGATCGATCACCCAATCGGCGACCTTGATGATGTCCGGGTGGTGCTCGATGATCAGAACCGTGTTGCCCTGATCGACAAGCTTCTGCAGCACCTCGATCAGCCGATGCACGTCGGCCGCGTGCAATCCGACCGACGGCTCGTCGAGCACGTAGAGCGTGTGCCCATCGCCGCGGCGCGAGAGCTCGCGCGAGAGCTTGATCCGCTGGGCCTCGCCACCGGAAAGCGTGGGAGCGGGTTGCCCGATCTTCAAATAGCCGAGGCCGACCGACTGGAGCGTCTCCAGCTTGTGGGCAATGGCCGGAATGGCGCCGAAGAACTCGACCGCCTCGTCGATCGCCGTATCCAGCACGTCGGCGATCGTCTTCCCCTTGAAGCGGACCTGAAGAGTCTCACGATTGAAGCGCGCCCCGCGGCACACCTCGCACTGGACGTAGACGTCGGGAAGAAACTGCATCTCCACCCGCAGCTGCCCCTGACCCTGGCAGGCCTCACACCGGCCGCCGCGCACATTGAAGGAAAACCGGCCGGCGCGGTAGCCTCGCACTTTGGACTCGGGCAGCTCGGCGAACAGGGCGCGGATCGGATCGAAGATGCCGACGTAGGTGCCGGGGTTGGAGCGCGGGCTGCGGCCGATCGGGCCCTGATCGATGTTGATCACCTTGGCCAGATGCTCAACACCCTCCAGGCCCTCGTAGGCCCCGGGTGCCTCGCGCGCCCCGTGCAGGGCCCGCGCCAGGGCTCGATAGAGCACATCGACCATCAGCGTCGATTTCCCCGAGCCTGAAACCCCGGTGATGCAGACGAACATGCCGAGAGGGAAGCGTACGGTCAGCCCACTCAGATTGTTCTCGCGGGCCCCGGCCAGCGTGAGAAAGCGCCCGATTCCCTTTCGGCGCTGGCGGGGAACATCGATGCGCAGCTTGCCCGCCAGATACCGGCCCGTAATCGACTTCGAATCTCGTGAGACCGCTTCGACCGTCCCCTGCGCCACGACATGGCCCCCGGCCTCTCCCGCTCCCGGCCCGAGGTCGATCAGCCAATCGGCGGCCCGAATCGTCTCTTCATCATGCTCCACCACGAGGACTGTGTTGCCCAGATCGCGCATCCCCTGGAGCGTGGCGATCAGGCGCGCGTTGTCCCTGGGATGCAGCCCGATCGAGGGCTCGTCCAAGACATAGAGCACCCCCATCAGCCGGGATCCGATCTGGGTCGCCAGGCGGATGCGCTGCGCCTCCCCTCCGGATAGCGTCCCGGCGCGGCGCTCCAGCGTCAGATAGTCGAGGCCGACGTCGACCATGAAGGTGAGGCGGCTGTGGATCTCGCGCAATACACGGTCGGCGATCTTGCGCTGGCGCGCACCCAGAGGGCCGGAGTTCGATTGCAGC
>DATEAV010000359.1:0-9374 GCA_035288185.1 Anaerolineales bacterium
CAGGGTTGTCTTGCTCGGCGGCGCCGGGCTGGGGCTTGTCGCGGCTCTTCTGCTCATCGCCGTCGGCGCGCTTCCGTCGGCGCTCTCCGTGAGCGAGTTCTGGGTGGCGGCCTGGATGTTTGGGGCGCTCGCGTTCTTGAACACGTGGGACTGGCCGATCTATCTCACGCTTCTCGTGGGAGTTCTGATCTGGGCCGGGCGATCCGAACCGGTTGGCGCTCTCTCCGCCCGCCTCCTCTGGACGGGGATTGGCCTCCTCGCGGCAGGTGTGGTCTTCTTCCTCCCGTGGTATCCCTCCTTCAGCTCTCAGGCTGGCGGCGTCGTGCCGAATCTGGCATTCCCGACGCGCCTCCCACACTTCTTGATCATGTTCGCCACGTTGTTGGTGCCGCTCCTCGCGTGGCTACTCTGGCGCGCCATGTCGCGGCGGGGCGACTGGAAGCTCCTGGTCCCGGTGGTTATCCCGTTTGCCCTCTTTCTTCTCTCCTGGGTCCTCTGGCGCGCCACGTCTCGGCCGGACGACTGGAAGTTCCTGGTCTCGGCCGCAGTGGGAGTCCCGTTAGCTTTCCTTGTCCTCTCCTGGCTCCTCTGGCGCGCCCCGTCGCGGCCGGGCCACTGGAAGATCCTGGTCCCGGTGGTAGTCCCGTTTGCCCTCCTTCTCCTCTCCTGGCTCCTTTGGCGGACCCCGTCGTGGCCGCACGACTGGAAGCTCTTGGTCCTGGTCGCGGTGGGAATCCCGGTTGTTCTCGTTCTCCTCTCGTGGCTCCTCTGGCGCGCCAGGCCCCAGTGGGCCGACTGGCGGCTCCTGGTTGCGGTGGGGCTGGGGGCTCCGCTGGCTCTTCTCCTGCTCTCATGGATTCTGGGCGGACTGGCGTTGGTTTCCCGCCCCGACCTCGTCGCCGCCGCCCTGGACTCCTTCGCCGCACCCGACGTGCGGACTGCCGTCAACGGGATCCTCCTCCGCCGGCTGACGACTCCGTGGACTGCGCTGGCCCTCGGGCTGATGCTTGCTCTCGGGATTCTCCTTCTCAGGAGACAGGCGGTCGAAGACCCGGATCGTCCACCCGCGGCCGGTCGCCCGTGGGCCTTCATCGGCCTGATGACGATCGTCGGCGCGCTCCTCGTCTTGGGCCCGGAATTCCTCTACCTCAAGGATCTTTTCGGCGTCCGCATGAACACGGTATTCAAGTTCTACTTTGCGGCCTGGATCCTCTGGGGGCTCGCCGCTGCCTACGTGGTGACGGAGCTTTGGCCCCGAGAGTGGACGCTGGGCGGCTCCCTGCGCGCGCTGGCCTGCCTTACCATCGTCCTGGGGTTGGTCTACACGGTCACAGCCACGTGGTCGAAGACCGAGGGCTTCAATCCGTCTCGCGGGCGTACGCTGGACGGCGCGGCATATCTGGCCTTGCAGAGCCCGTCCGACTATGCCGCCATCCTCTGGATGAACGACAATCTCGATCCAGGCGTTGTGGCGGAGGGGGTCGGCGGAAGCTACACCCAGGGCGGGCGGGTTTCGGTGCACACGGGGTTCCCCACCGTCGTGGGTTGGCCGTGGCACGAGGTCCAGTGGCGCGGCGATGCCCGCTTCCTGGGGACTAGGGAGGACGACATCCGGCGGCTGTATCAGACGCGCGACTGGGTCGAGGCCGAGGAGATCATCTCTCAGTATGGAATTCAGTACATCTACGTAGGTGATTTCGAGCGGGGCGCCTACGGGGCCATCCAAGATGTGATGTTCTCCGCTTTCATGGACGTCGTCTATCAGAACGAGGGGGTGACGATCTACGCCGCGCGCGACACAGGAGGCGGTGAATGAATCGCCGAGGCCCGACCCTCCCTGCGGAGGCCTTGTTGTACGTCCTGCTCCTTGCCGGGGCCTCGATCCTCCGAGGCGCGCTGCTCGGTTGGCCCCCGCTGAATGACGCCGAGGCGGGCCAGGCGCTCGTTGCGGCGGCAGAAGCCGGCTCGATCCCGGCGCGCTGGGGCGAGTCGTCGCCGCCTGCTCCCCAAGCCCCGTCCTACCACGCGCTGACCGCCATCTTGTTCGAGATCCTCCCGACCAACGACGCCATCGCTCGCTGGATCCCCCTCCTCGCAGGCATTGCCCTCGTTGCCATGCCGCTACTCGCGCGGGGGGCAATTGGCGCAACGTCCGCTCTCATTGCAGCGATGCTGCTGGCTCTCTCTCCCATCCTGGTGACCGCTTCCCGAACCGCCGGCGGTCTCTCTCTATCTCTTGGCGGCGCTGTGCTGGCCATCACGCTCCTCGTGGGGAAACGGGACAACGGCAGCGCCGCCAAGAGCCTGTGGGCAGCTGCCGGGTTGGGCCTGATGCTCGCTTCAGGCCCCTCATCCCTCACTGGGCTGCTGGGCATCAGCCTGGGGATCCTGGGCGCGAAGCTCATCTGGCGCGATCTCGATCTCCCGGGGTGGGGAGCCGCAAGGGCTCCGAGGTGGCAGCAGGTGCTCGTGGCCGTGGCGACCGCGGTTGGCGTCTCGAGCGGATTCGGGTTCTTTCCGGGAGGTCTCACGGGCGTCTCAGGGTCTCTGACGACATGGCTCTCCGGGTGGCTGAGCCCGGGCCCGGTTCACGGCCTCACGGTGATGCTTGCTCTACCGATCTACGACCCGCTGCTACTCGTGTTTGGCCTCGCCGGGGGGGTGATTGCGCTCCGATCGAGAGACGCTCTCGGCAGGCTGGCAATTGCCTGGATCCTCGGGGCCCTCGTGGCCGCCCTCGTCTATCCCTCGCGGCAGGTGAGCGACCTGGCCTGGTCCGCGATCCCCCTGGCGTTTCTTTCCGCCCGGGCAATCGCGGCGCTGATCGAAGGGCTGGCCGAGCACTGGGCGTGGCAAGGGCACGGAGCCCTGGCCTCCGTGCTTCTTCTTCTGGCTGCGATGGCTCTGATGCAGGTGGCCGGCTATGCGAGTGGGATCGGGCCGGCGCTTGCGTCTAACGAGCCCAATCTGAGCCTCGCCCTGGCCGGAGCGGCCGTCGGGCTCGGGTTGGTGATCGTCGTTCTCTTCGGGATGGGTTGGTCGTGGCCGACCGCGCTCGAAGGCGGAGGGCTTGCCGGTCTGATCTTCCTCCTGGCGCTCGACCTCTCGGCCACCTGGGCCCTCAACTTTCGGGCCACCTCGGCCGGCGCCAACGAGCTGTGGCGTCCGCAGGGGACGCCGCAAAGCCTCGCTGCGGTTCGGCAGACCGTCGAGCGGATCTCGCAATCGCGAACCGGCCGCACCGATTCGCTCCCGATCGAATTCCTTGTGGAGCCGCCGTCCTCGCTGGCATGGGCGCTGCGGAGTTTCCCTGCGGCCACCTCCGGCGAAGCGGAGGCCTCGCCGGAACTGGTCTTCGTTCCGGACGGCACCGACCTGACGACTTTGCGCGCCGACTACATCGGGCAGCGAGTAATCATCGGTGAGGTGTGGGGGTGGGACGGGATCTTGCCGCCGGACGCAATCACCTGGTGGTCTCACCATGAGGGACCGGCGGTGCTCGACCCCTGGCTGCTTCTGGTGAGGGTCGATATCGCCACCCTGGGAGGGCTCACCGAGCTCCCCGCGGACGCCCCCTGAGAGGCTGTGAATGGATCGGACGAGGACATGCGCGAGTACCCAACGTCCCCAACTGCACTGACGCAGTGCCCCTCATGTCTTGTTGCGTTCCGCCTCACCCCGCTTACCCCCCTTCGCGCAGCACCCCTTTGGGGCTCCGCGCGTAACGCTTCGCCCACGCATTTTGCGAAAGCGGAGAGGGGGGTTGGAGATCTAAGGAGGCCAGGGGCGGCTCTGCCGCCCCTGGCCTCCTTAGGTACCTCCCCTCCCCCGGCAAGACCTCATCGCACAGCTGATGAGAGCCACTACCGGGGGAGGGGTGAGGGGTGGGGGGTGGGGGCCAGAGAGGTCGCGCCCACCGAAGATTGAGCTCGACGGGTCGAACCGTGGTAGTTCACAGCGTCTGTAGGGATCAGGGATGACTGGTCCAAGCCGGATCGCCATCGACGGGCCTGCCGCCTCGGGGAAGTCGACCCTGGCGCAGCGGCTTGCAGCGGAGCTTGGATACCTCTATCTGGACACGGGGGTGATGTATCGCGCCGTCACTCTTGCGGCTCTCCGAAAGGGTGTGCCTGTCGAGAGTGAGGCGGCTGTCACGGAACTGGCGCGGGCGGTGTCGGTCGATGTGCGGCCGCCGGCCGTCTCTGACGGCCGGCAATACGACGTCTTGCTCGACGGAGAGGATGTGACGTGGCAGATCCGCTCCCCGGAGGTCGATGCCAACGTCTCTCAGGTGTCGATGTATTCGGGCGTCCGGGAGGCGATGGGTAAGCGACAGCGGGAGATCGGAGGACGGGGCAGGGTGGTGATGGTGGGTCGTGACATCGGCACGGTGATCCTCCCCGATGCGGAGCTCAAGATCTACCTGGAGGCTTCGACGGAGGCTCGTGCCCAGCGCCGCCACGCCGAGAGCCTCGCCCGGGGCCAGCCGGCCGACTACGATGAGATCCTGGCCTCGATGCGTGAGCGGGATCGAATCGATTCCACCCGGGCCCTGGCGCCGCTCAAGCCGGCGCCGGATGCGATTGTGATTGATTCGACCCGGCTATCGATCGACCAGGTTGTCGAAAGGGCGCGTGACCTGGCAGCCGGCCGGGATCGAGGCTCGCCGGACATCCGGGTGCGCATCCCCTGGTCGGTGCGTCTCTTCCGCGCCGTCGCCCGGCCGCTCTTTCGCCTGCTTTTCCACATCCTTTGCGACATCAAGATCGAGGGGCTGGAAAACGTCCCGGCGCGCGGGGGCTATCTGGTCTCGAGCAATCATCTCTCGATCATCGACCCGCCGTTCGTCGTCGCATTCTGGCCGCGCGCGCTGGAGGCGGCGGGGGCGAGAGAGATCCTCAATCGGCCCTTTCAGGGGGAGCTGATGCGCTGGTATGGAGGAATTCCGGTCCATCGTGGCGAGGTGGACCGGACGCTGCTCGACGAGATGGTGCGGCGGCTCCGCGCAGGTTTCCCGGTGATGATGGATCCGGAGGGGCGGCGTTCGCATTCCGCAGGCATGCAGGGAGCCCACCCGGGCGTGGCTTACGTGGCGGCGCGTGCCGGGGTGCCGGTCGTCCCGGTGGGGATCACCGGGGCCGAGGCGGCTACCCAAGCGTGGCGCAGGCTACGCCGCGGCCGGCTGACCATGAAGATCGGCAGGCCCATCACGCTCCCGCCCATTGACCTGCGGGCGCCGTCGCGGAAAGAGGCCCTGCGGGCCAACACCGATCGCCTGATGCGGGCGATCGCCGAGCTTCTTCCCGAGGCCTACCGCGGCATCTACGCTTGATGCTGGCCAGCGGCGAGCGGGACCGGTGGAACGTCGAGTGAGGTATTGATGTGGACGCGCCGATAGAGACCGTGGAGCCTGCCGGTGCGCGCGGACGGTATGAGCACGCGCGGCTTGAGCGCCGGCGATGGTTCCTGCGTTGGCTGATTCGAGAGATCGGTTTTCGTTTCCTGGTGAAGTTTGATCGCGTCGAGGGGCTTGAGAATTTCCCTCCCTCCGGCCCTGCGATCCTGATGATCAATCACATCGCCTTTGTCGACCCCATCGTCGTCCTGGCGGCGCTCCCGCGCAACATCGTGCCCATGGCCAAGATTGAAGTCTACAACTACCCGGTTGTGGGGATCTTCCCCAGGCTGTGGGAAGTGATCCCGGTGAGGCGTGGGGAGGTCGATCGCGACGCCTTGCGAAAGGCGCTGGAGGTGCTGCGTGCGGGCGAGGTCATCCTGATGGCCCCCGAGGGGACCCGGCACCCAAGCCTGCAGGAAGGCAAGGAGGGGGTGGCGTTCGTCGCCTCCCGCTCCGGCGCTCCCGTGATCCCCGTCGCCGTGGAGGGAACGACGGGGTTCCCATCGATCAGCCCGTTGCGCTGGCGTAAGCCGGGCGTGGTCGTCCGCCTCGGCCGGCCCTTCCGATTCAAGGATATGGGCGAGCGGCCGGGCCGGCAGATGTTGCGCCGGATGACCGATGAGGCGATGTACGTGTTGGCGTCGATGCTCCAGCCGGAGCGCCGGGGCGTTTATGGGGATCTGGCCAAGGCGAGCCGGGCCACCATCGACTTCGCATAGTCATCAATTCGTGAGCAGACCTGACAGGTGCGGCCGCACCTGTCAGGTCTCGACCACTCGACCTGCGCAGCTCGGCTTGCGAGCCAAGTCGCGTTCGCACAGTGTGGCAGGGACAGGCCGGTCCGGCCCCGGGGTATAATGAGCGCGAGAGTCTCCCAGGAGGTGCGGGGAACGGTAACACGGTGAGCTAGGCGCATGGCCCCCGGCATTCAGCGGGGGTGACGAGGATGAGGGTTCCCTGCCGCGAGGCAGGGCTAACCGGAGCAAGCCGACGGCTCTCCACCGACGGCCCGGGAAAATCGAGAGATCAGCGGAAGCCCTCCGGGCGCCTCACAGCCCGGCCCCCTTCGATCCGGCCCACAACTTCGCGCAGGTGACTGTGCGGACAAAGGAGCCGGAAGTGAGCACACCTAGGTCTTGAGCCCATCCACCTCAGGAGAGGATCATGTGCGGCATCGTCGGCTATGTTGGCGCGCGTAATGCCACACCGATATTGCTGGAAGGTCTCCGGCGCCTTGAGTACCGGGGCTACGATTCGGCCGGCCTGGCCGTCGTCGACGACGGTCACATCGAGATCCGGCGAGATGCCGGCAAGCTCGACCGGCTGCTGGCTTTGGTGAACGCGGATCCGGTGAACGGCCTCATTGGCATCGGGCACACGCGCTGGGCGACCCACGGAGAACCAAGCGCCCGAAATGCCCATCCCCATGTCGGCCCCTCGGGCGAAGTCGTCGTCGTGCACAATGGGATTGTGGAGAACTACCGTTCGCTCAAAAATGAGCTTGAGGCCGAGGGCGCCGCCTTCCGCTCTGAGACCGACACGGAGGTCATCGTCCACCTCGTCGAGCACTACCTGGCCGCCGGAGACGATCTGCTGACCGCCGCCCGCAAGGCGATCCGGCAGCTCCAGGGGGCACATGGGATCGTCCTTCTATCCTCCCGCGAGCCGGATCGCATCGTCGCCGCCCGGGTGGGAAACGCGGGAGGGGTCGTCATCGGTGTGGGCGACGGCGAGATGTTCGTTGCCTCCGACATCCCCGCCATCCTTGAGCATACGCGCCGGATGGCGTTCCTGGAATCCGGGCAGATCGCCAGCGTGAGCCGGGAGGGATTTCAGGTCTGGACTCTCGACGGCGCTCCCGTCTCGCTCGAGGTCCATTCCATCGCCTGGGACGCGGTCTCGGCCGAGAAGGGCGAATACAAGCACTTCATGCTGAAGGAGATCCACGAGCAAGTCCGCTCGATCACCGATACGATTGCCGGCAGGGCCGATTTCGAGGGCGGGCGGGTGATCCTGCCAGACCTCCATCTCACGCCCGACCTGGCCCGCCGCATCCAGCGTCTGGTGATCACGGCCTGCGGGACTGCGGCTCACGCCGGGATGGTGGGCAAGATGTTGATCGAGCGCATCGCTCGCCTGCCGGTGGAAGTCGATATCGCCTCCGAATTCCGGTACCGTGAGCCGCTCGTCGACGACCGGACCGCCGTCCTGGCCATCAGTCAATCCGGCGAGACGGCCGACACGCTGGCGGCCCTCGAGGAGGCGCGCAGCCGCGGTGCGACGCTCTGGAGTATCGTCAACGTCCTCGGTTCTCAGGCCATGCGCATGGCCGATGGCTGGGTGGGGATGCAGGCGGGGCCGGAAATCGGAGTGGCCTCCACCAAGGCGTTCACCGCCCCACTGGTGGATCTATATCTCCTTGCCGTCCTGCTGGCGGAACTTCGCGGCACCCTGGATGCGCCGGCCCGGCGCCAGCTCCTCGCCGATCTCCGCCGGCTGCCCGATCTGGTGGGGCAATGCCTCGACCGAGAGCCCGACGTGAAGAAGGTCGCCTGGGCGCTGAAGGACATGGCACACTGCCTCTACGTCGGCCGCGGCATCAACATGCCGATCGCTTACGAGGGGGCGCTGAAGCTCAAGGAGATCTCCTATATCCACGCCGAGGCCTACCCCGCCGGGGAGATGAAGCACGGGCCGATCGCCCTCATCGACCGCGAGATGCCCGTCGTTGCCCTGGCGCTGCGCGATCCCTGGTATGAGAAAATGATCAGCCAGATTGAGCAGGCCAAAGCCAGGGGCGGGACGGTCGTGGCCCTGGGAACCGATGGCGATGAGCAGCTGCCGGCAAAGGCAGACCATGTGCTCTGGGTGCCCCCGACGCCCTGGATGCTCACTCCGGTGACGGCCGTCATTCCCCTTCAGCTTCTCGCCTATCACATTGCGGTCTTCCGCGGCGCCGACGTCGATCAACCGCGCAACCTGGCGAAGAGCGTCACGGTGGAGTAGGGGGGTGCTCCCAGCGATCCTCATCGTGTACGGTGGTGGAGCCCTAGCCATATCCGGGAGGCCATGCGTGAGCCGCGGCCGGATTGGCTGGGATTTCCCTCCGGCAGCCTCCATCCAGGATCCACACGGCGCGTTGGGAGGACCTCGAGATAGACGAGGGGCTGACACGCAAGGCCCTCTATGCACCTGCGTCCACGGGAACGGGAGGAGAAGATCATGACCTTTGAAGCCGCCCCACAAGCTCAGGCCGAACCGCAGCCCCAAGGGGGAAACCGCGGGATCCTCGTGATCCTGCTAGTCATCCTGGCCGTCGTCGTTCTTGTCGGGCTGATCGCCTGCCTCTGCCTGCTGGCCCTCTTCTTCCTTGCGTTGCTAGGGCCGGCGATGGGCAACGTCTTCTCGAACATCGTTCTCAACATCTAGTCCATTGCTCAAGGACCGCCACCGGCCGGAGTCGTGGGGGCGGGGCATCGCCCGCCCGCAGGCCTCGAACATGCCTCTCCGTGGGAACGCTCGACGACGGGTCCACGCGGTGTGAGGCGCCTCGCCGCCGAATCGTAAGGGCGTTCAATTGAACGCCCCTACGCGTGACCGCTGCGGCGAATGATCCTGGTAAGGACGGCCGCAATCGAGAGGCCCATCGTGCGGCGTGTGACCGCGCCCTACGCCGCGTGGCATGCCGCCACGCGCCGGCATGCTCCCCACGGAATGCGTAGGGGCGGGTCTCAGACCCGCCCCATTATCGATCCGTCGACCTATCTAGTCGCGCGGGACGATCAGAACAGGGCGATCGGTTGCGCGGGCGACCTGGCTGCCCACGTCGCGGCCCCGAAGCCGAGCGCGCTCGGCGGAGGAGGGGGCCCCCAGGAGGATCACGTCCGCATCCCAGGCCTCCGCTTCCCGAAGGATGGCCTGCGTCACGTCCTCGGCTTCCACCGTCTGGACCTCATTCTTCACGCCCAGCTGCTCG
>DATEAV010000360.1:0-2883 GCA_035288185.1 Anaerolineales bacterium
TCGTTGGCCTCTTGGCTGCAACCGCAGCCGCGGCCATTCCGCCCGACTTCACCAAGTTCGTAGCGCCCCTCAGCGGGCGTAATGAGGTCCCCGCCCGGGATACCAACGCTAGAGGTGTTGCGCTCTTCACCTGGGACGAGGAGGCGGGTGAGCTCACCTACATGCTGATCGTCGCCAACATCGAGAATGTGGTCGCGTCCCATATCCACTGCGGCCCGGCGAGCGAGAACGCGTCAGTGGGCGTCACGCTGTTCATAGGCCCCGCGGGCACTGGGCGGTTCGACGGCATTCTCGCTCAGGGAGCCGCGACGGCGCCGGATGCCGGGAATGCCTGTGGCTGGGCCACCCTGGGCAACGTGGCAGCCGCGATCATGGCTGGGCGCGCCTACGTGAACGTCCACACCAACGACGGCGTCGCCCCGACCAACACAGGCCCGGGCGACTTCCCCGGCGGGGAGATCCGAGGCCAGATCCGCGTAGCCGGCCCGCACTGAGCCCCTGTCGGATGGTCGGGGCATTCCATGGAACGCCCCGACGGAGGCTGATGGCACAGATCGCGCATCGCAGGTGCCATCACCAAACGTTCTTGCACGGCGCGGGGCGGGACTAGTCCCGCCCCGCGTTGTTGTCCCTGGGATCTCTCTTGCAAGGGCCGCGACCAACGCCGCCCCCACGGCGGCGATCTAGGGGGACGGGCCGAAAGCCCAGACCCCGAAGGCGCTGCTGACAAACAGCCATCCGCCGGCCGGAGCCGGCGCGCTGAAGATCGGCTCGCCCAACGAGAGCCGCATCTCGACGATTTCCTTCCCCGTCTCCGCCAGAAGATAGCGGGCCTCCCCGGCTTCCGTGGCCACGAGCACGAAGCTTCCGTCCGTGAGCGGGCCCGCCGGGAGAGCCCCACCCATCTCAGCCCGCCAGGCCTCGTCGCCGCTCCATGGATCGAGAGCCACCAGTTGCCCGGAGGCCAACGCGACGTAGACGTGCCAGCCATCGCTGGCCAGCCCGGATACCGTCGATCCGTCTTGCCACGCCCAGACCTCGCCGCCCGTGGCGAGCGTGAAAGCCTGCACCGTCCCATTCTGCTCGCCCACGAAGAGGAGACCGGCGTCTTCCAGGACGACCGGTGGCGTTGTTGCATGGCTGGGCAACCACGCCGTCCAGGCGCTCTGCAGGCTGGCGCGGTCGAGGGCCTGAAGTGAACCGCCCGAACCGGCAGCGAGGACGAAAGATCCGATCACGGCCGGGCGTCGAACGAAGAGATCGCTTGCGCTCAGGTCCACAGCGCCGTAGGACTCACCGGTGGAGGGCTCGAGTGTATGGATCCAGCCGGTGTCGGTGGCCGCGTTGAGCGAGCCATCCGGGGCAACCGTGACCCCGCCCCAAACAACACCGAGCATCTCCTCGACCGTTCGCACCCAGCGCCACTCGCCTGTGAGCTCGAAGGCGTAGAGCTCGCCGGCATCGGTCGCTGCAAAGACCAAGCCGAGCGATGGATGGATCACGGGCGAAGAGGTCAGGTGGCCGCGGAGGGCCACCTCCCATGCCAGCTCACCGCTGTCCCAGTCGAGGGCACGAAGGATCCCGCTGTCATCTGCGCTGTCGATGCCATAGATCACCACGCCGTTGCCAACCGCCAGGCCTGTGTGGGCCTGTCTCTCCTCATGGAACCAACGCGGGGCCGGATCCACCGCCGGGATGCCCTCGCCGACGAGGCCAGTCTGCGCGGGGCCGCCGGCGGGCGATGGCCACAGACCACCCTCGAGAGGAGGGGGCGGTTGCGTGGGAGGAGGCTCTTCGGAGGGAGCCTGGCTTGGGGTGGAGGGTTTGGGAGTCGGTGGAGGCACGGGCTCCGGGGAGAAGCGAGAGATCAGCGCGACTCCCAAGACTCCAAGGCCCAATACGGCGAGCAGGCCGCCTCCAATCCAAGGCTTCTTCCTGAGGAAGGCCGGCAGCCGAAGTTTCCTCTGAGCATGTTGTGGAGGCGTGGGGGCCTCACCGTGCAAGACCTGAGCGAATTCCTGCGCGGTGGGGAAGCGGCTGCCGGCCTCTTTGGACAGGGCGCGCTTCAAAGCGCGGCCGATCGGCGGTGGAAGGCCACGGCGAAACTCGGCAATGGGGGGAGGGGGGACGTGGAGCTGTTTGTGGAGAAGGGCGGCGGTCGAGGGGGCGTCGAAGGGCGGGCGGCCGGCGAGCATCTCATACAGGAGGACCGCCAGGCTGTAGAGATCGGAGCGGCCGTCGAGCGTCAGGCCCTGGATCTGCTCCGGTGACATGTAGGCCGGAGTGCCGAAGAACGTGCCGGTGGTGGTGATACCAGGGGCGCTGGCGAGCCAGGCGAGGCCGAAATCGACGATCGTGGCGCGACCGTCGGAGCCGATGATCACGTTGGCGGGCTTAATGTCGCGATGGACGACGCCGCGGCCGTGGGCGTGGCCGAGGGCGGCGCTGAGTTGATCAAAAATGGCCAGGACGCGCTCGAGGGGCAGGGGGCCATCCTCGGCAAGAACGGCCTTCAGCGTCCTGCCCTCGACCCACTCAAAGATGATGAAGGGGGCTCCTTCCTGCTCGCCGAATTCGTAAACCGTGGCGATCCCGGGATGGTGCAGCCCGGCGGCCGCAGTCGCCTCGCGCCGGAAGCGGGCGAGAGCTTGCTCATCCTCGGCGAGATGTGGGGCGATCAGCTTGATGGCGACGCGACGGCCTAGCGTCGGATCGAGGGCCCGATAGACGACACCCATGCCCCCGTGGCCGACCTCGGCCTCGATCTGGAAGCGCCCGATCTCCCCACCCATCCCCGGAACTGAGCTCATGGCGGGAGGATTATCGCGCCTCCGTCTGGAGCGCCAAAGGGCGCTCTAGTCCTGGGGAAAAAGCATTCACCGC
>DATEAV010000361.1:0-7457 GCA_035288185.1 Anaerolineales bacterium
ATCTGGTCGAAGCTCATGTTGGTATGGATCCCCGAAGCCACCTGCTGGTAGATGGCCGGGGCGCGCCCGATCAGCGCGGGCAGGTTCCCCAGATCCAAAACGCTATCGCGAATCGCCAGGATCACCTGCTGCTGGCGCCGCGAGCGGTCGAAATCCCCGCTGCCGGTGCCGCGAGCGCGCGCATAGGCCAGAGCCTGCGCGCCGTCGAAATGGTAGGGCTTGGCCTCCAGATCCATGCTCGGACGGCCGATGATCGCCATCCGCATCGGTTCCTGCACGAGGACGTCGATCCCGCCGATCTCGTCGATCATGTGCTCGAAGGCGGAGAACTCGATCACGGCGTAGTACTGGATTTGAACGCCCAGCAGGCTCTCCACCGTCCGCATGGCCAGCCCCGGCCCGCCGCCCGGCTGTTCGCCGTCGGCAGGGTAGTTGAAGCTCTCTCCCAGGGAGTAGGCGGTGTTGATCCGGTTGTGCTCGAAGCCGGGGATTTCCACCCAGAGATCGCGCGGGATGGAGAGAATGCCGGCGGTCTCGCTCACCGGATCGACCGTGACCAGCATCATCGTATCCGTGCGAGGCGCGCCCTGCCCCGTCTCCCAGTCGCGGTAGTCGAGCCCCATCACCAGGACGGTCACCCGATCGGTGCCGTTCCACGGCGGGGGAGTCGCCTCCAGGGCCGGCGCCGGCAGCGTGGAGCCGGGCGAGACCGGGCCCTCCTGCCCGCTTCCGGAGGAGAAGAGAGGCGGCAACCCACTCCCATCCCACGCCGCGAAAACACCGTGCACGGCGTTGTAGACAAGTGACGCGGTGATCAGCGCCATCAGAACAAAGGCGCCGCCAATCGCCCAGACCACCCGTCCGGGGAACGTGCTCTTTGGGGATCGAACAAAGCTGCGTCGTGCCCGCATTCGCTGTGCTTCCAACGCCTTCTATCGTAGGCAGTCCGGCGGATTATATCACGCCGATTTCGCGCCCGAATTCTCCGACATCCACTCCGCCAGCTTTTCCTCGAGCTCGGCGTGCAACATCGCGTAGCGCGTCCCCAGCTCCCGAACTCGGTCCACATGGGCACCGGCGCGCACGATCTCTGCCTCTACCTCGACCAGCGCCGCCTCGAGAACCGTGATTCGCCGCTCGACGTCATCGGCGCGCCGCTGATCCTCACCCGACCTGCGGCGCGGCGCGGCCGGCCGCACGCGTTTCAGCACGGCCTGCTCGGCCTCTCGCGCCGCCCGAGCCCGGTCGCGAGCCTCCTCAAACTCCGCATATCCTCCGCGAAACACTCCCAGCTCCTGAGCCTCCGGCTCGATCACCCACACCTGGCTTGCCAGCGCATTGACCAGATAGCGGTCGTGGGAGACCAGCAGGATCGTCCCCGGGAACGCAGCGAGCGCCTCTTGCAGCACTTCCTGCGAGGGGATGTCCAGATGCGTGGTTGGCTCATCCAGGAGCAGGAAGTTGGCCCCCTCGAGGACGAGCTTCGCCAGCGCTAGCCGGCCGCGCTCTCCGCCCGAAAGGGTGCCCACGGTCTTGGCGACCGCGTCTCCGCCAAACAAGAATCGGGCAAGGAAGCTGCGCGCCTCCGCCGGCTTCATCGCCGGCGCGGTGGTGAGCAATTCGTCCAGAACGGTCCTCTCGGCGACGAGCCCCTCGTGGGCCTGGGCGAAGTAGCCCACCTGCAGGCTCGCCCCCAACCTCACCTCTCCTTCGAACGGCTCCACTTCCCCGAGCAGCGTTCGCAGAAACGTGGTTTTCCCGGCGCCGTTCGGCCCGATCAGCGCGGCGCACTCGCCACGACTGAGGATGAGATCCGGGACGCGAAAGAGGGGAGCGCTCGAGTCGCGGTAACCGATGACGAGCTCCTGCGTCAGAAGCACCTGGTCCCCGGAGCGATCCGTCCCGCCAAAGCGGATGCGCACCGTCTGTTCGGCTTCCGGCCGCTCCACGGCCTCCTCGCGCAGCATCCGATCAAGCCGCTTGCGCCGTCCCTTGGCCTGGCGCGTGTTTTGCCCGGCGATGTTGCGCCGGATGTATTCCTGCTCGCGTTCCACCTTCTGCTGCTGGGCCTGGTAGACGGCGGCCTGAAGACGCATCCGGTCGGCGCGCTGCGCGGCATAGGCCGTATAGCCGCCGCGGTAGGCCTCGACGCCCTGAGAGGCGAGGTCCCAGACCGTATCGACCGTTCGATCGAGAAAATAGCGATCGTGGGAGACGATCAGCGCCGCGCCGGGCCAATCGCGAAGCCATCCTTCCAGCCACTCCACCGCCGAGAGGTCGAGGTGATTGGTGGGCTCGTCGAGGATGAGTAGATCCGGGTCGGCCAGGATCAGCCGGGCCAGGTAGGCGCGCGTCCGTTCGCCGCCGGATAGCTGCCCGAACGGCCGCCGCAGGTCGTCGCGGCCAAACCCGAGGCCGCTCATCACCTGCCGGATTCGGGTGGGATAGAGATAACCGCCGGCGCGCTCGAAGGCCTCTTGCAGAGGGCCATAGCGGGCCAAGGCTTCGGGGGTGCGGCGCGGATCGGCCATCTCGGTCTCGAGGCGAGCAAGCTCCACCTCTTGCCGGCGCAGGCCCTCAAATGCGGAGAGCCCGATGGCCCACAGGTCCGCTTCATCGTTGGCAGCCGTCAGTTCCGAGGGGCGGGCTTCCTGAGGCAAATAGGCGATGCGGAGGTTGCGCGCCCGCTGCACCAGACCGCGGTCGGGCGTTTCCTCGCCGGAGAGGAGGCGCAGGAGAGTGGTCTTTCCCACACCGTTGGGACCGACGAGGGCGATGCGTGCCTGATGAGGGACGGCCACCGAGACGCCCCGGAAGACGTCCTGCGCGCCGTAGGATTTCGCCAGATCATTTGCGCTGATGAGCGACATGGGATCACCGGGCGGATTATACTCTGCCAGCCAATCCGGCCATCCCCGCCCGAGTTTTCGGGCGGGAGAGCGTTGGGCTATAATTCCCACGGCGCCGAGTACGGCGGCAAAGAATGTCTGATCTCCCATCGCCCAGCTATCGCAGCCTGATGGTCGCTGCACTGGTCCTGGCCGCCATCGGGTGGCCGGGTTTGATCCTTATCGTCATTGCCACACTCCCCACGGTGGGTCCTCGCTGGCTCTTCTTTCTACTCCTGACGGCCGCGGTCACAGGAACGGCGCTCCCGTTCGTGTGGGTGTTGCACCGGCGGTTTGTCCGCGTGCCCGTCCCCGCTCCGGTGCTGCTCCGCCAGGGCCTCTGGGTGGGGCTGTACACCGGGCTGTGTGTCTGGCTGCAGATCAACCGGAGCCTCAACCTCTGGCTGGCGCTGCTCATCGCCGGCGGGCTGGCGGCCTTTGAGTGGCTGATCCGGCTGCGCGAGCGCAGCACCTGGAGGCCCGGCCGGTGAGCCTGCGCGATCTCCCCTCAGTTGAGCGCCTGCTCCAGATGGAGGCGGCAGCCGCCTTGATCGCCGCGTTCGGCCGGCCTCTCACCCTGATGGCGATCCGCGAGCGATTGGACGCCGCTCGCTCGGAGATCCGCGGCGGATCCGTGCCGCCCGAGCCCGCCGATCTCCTCGCCCAGGCCGGGCGGGACCTGGGGATGTGGCTCCTCCCCACCCTCCGACCGGTGATCAACGCCACGGGGGTCATCCTGCACACCAACCTCGGCCGGGCGCCTTTGAGCCGGGCAGCGCGTGAGGCGATGCTGGGCGCCGCCGCCTACTGCGCGCTGGAATACGACCTGGAGCGCGGCGCCCGCGGAAAGCGCGACCAGCACGCCGAAGGCTTGCTCCGACGTCTCGCCGGCGCCGAAGCGGCCCTGGTCGTCAACAACAACGCGGCGGCAGTCCTTCTCGCCCTGACGTCGCTCGCCCGGGCGCGGGAGGTCGTCATCTCGCGCTCGCAGCTGGTGGAAATCGGCGGGGGCTTTCGAGTCCCCGACGTGATGAGACAATCCGGCGCCCGCCTGGTCGAGGTCGGCACCACCAACCGGACCCACCTCGACGACTACGAAGCCGCGCTCACCGATCGCACTGCGTTGATCCTCCTGGTCCATCACTCCAACTTCAAGATCATTGGATTTACCACCGAACCCGGGCTGGCCGAACTGGTCGCTCTCGGCCAGCGTCGAGGCATTCCGGTGGCATACGACCTCGGCTCGGGGGCCTTGCTCGACACGGCTGCTCTTGGCCTCGGTCATGAGCCCACCGTGCAAGAATCGCTCCAGGCCGGGGCAGCGGTTGTGTGCTTCTCAGGGGATAAGCTTCTGGGCGGGCCGCAGGCGGGCATCATCGTCGGGCAGAAAGACGTCGTCGAGAAGATGCGCCGGCACCCACTCGCGCGGGCCCTGCGGCCCGACAAGCTGTGCCTGGCCGCCCTCGCCGCGACGCTTGTCCACTTTCTCAAGGACGAGGCCACGGCGGAAGTCCCCGTGTGGCAGATGATCGCGGCGCAGCCCGATGGCCTTCGCCGGCGCGCCGAAGCCTGGAGATCGCGTTTGGGGATGGGCGAGGTAGTCGCCGGCGCATCGACGGTCGGCGGGGGAAGCCTGCCCGAGGAGACGTTGCCCACCTGGCTGCTCGCCCTCCCCGTCGCCCGGCCCAACGCGCTGGCCGCCCGGCTGCGCCGCGCCGATCCACCCGTGATCGCTCGCGTGGAGGACGACCGGCTCGCTCTCGACCCGCGGACAGTTCTCCCCGATCAGGAACCCATTCTCATGGATCGCCTGCAGGCCCTTCTGCGTTGATTCTCTCTGAGAGGCGGCATGAAATCCGATCTCGACCAACACATGGAAGAAGCCGGGATCGACGCGATCCTCATCACCGGCTCCGCCGATCACAACCCGGCTCTGGCCTACTTCACCGGGCCGGCCCATCTCTCGATCGCCGAGCTCATCAAGAAGCGCGGCGAACCGCCGGTGCTGATCCACACGGATATGGAGCGCGACGAAGCGGCCCGCACGGGCCTTCGCACGAAAGACCGCTCAGCCTACGATATCCCTGCGCTCGACCGGCAGGCCGGCGGCGACCACGTCCTCGTCCGGGCGATGCTCTACCAGCGAATCCTGGAAGAATTCGCGGTGCGGGGCCGGGTGGGCGTCTACGGCAAGATCGATATCGGGCCGGCCTACGGGGCTCTGCGCCGTCTCGAGGAGCTGATGCCGGAGGTGAGGATCGTCGGCGAGTCGGATCACAAATCCGCCCTGCGCCGCGCCCGCCTCACCAAAGACGAGGCCGAGGTGGAACGCATCCGCCAGATGGGCAAGATCACAGCGGCGGTGGTGAGCGACGTGGCCGAGTTCCTCACCTCTCATCAAGCCAAAGATGGGATCCTGGTCGACCGGAAGGGAGAGGCCGTCACGGTCGGCAACGTAAGGCAGCGGATCAATCTCTGGCTGGCGATGCGGGGCGCCGAGAATCCGGAGGGCACGATCTTCGCCGTGGGGCGTGATGCCGCGGTGCCGCACAGCGTCGGGACCGATGCCGATCCGATCCCCCTGGGTAAGAGCATCATCTTCGACATCTATCCCTGCGAGTTGCAGGGCGGCTACTTCTACGATCTGACGCGCACGTGGTGTCTGGGTTTCGCCCCCGAGGAAGTCGAGCGCGCCCATCAGGACGTCGGGGCGGCTTACGATGTAGCCATGAAAGAGCTGCGGGTGGGCGTGGCTTGCCGTGAGGTGCAGATCGCCGTGTGCAATCACTTCGAGGCGCGCGGCCACACCACCGTCCTGACCGACTTCAACACGCAGCACGGGTATGTTCACTCGGTCGGACATGGGCTCGGGCTCGATGTGCACGAGCCGCCCTACTTCGCGCATTTCGAGACCAACACCGACCGCCTCACGCCCGGCTCGGTGATCACGGTCGAGCCCGGGCTGTATTATCCAGAGCAGGAGTACGGTGTTCGGATCGAGGACACGGTCTGGATCCGGCCCGATGGCCATCCGGAGGTGCTGGTGGACGTCCCCAAGGATCTGGTTCTCAAGATCCCCGGCGTCTGAGGAGCCGGTGGTAGGCCTGCCTTCGAGGAAGACGATGGCCCAGGAAACGCGCATTCTCGGGATCGAGACCTCCTGCGACGAGACCGCCGCTGCGATCGTGGAGAGCGGCCGCCGCATCCTGGCCAACGTCGTGGCCTCGCAGGCGGCGCAGCACGCCGACTATGGCGGCGTCTTCCCGGAGGTGGCCTCGCGGATGCACATCGAGGCGATCCACCCGATCGTGGCCCGCGCCCTGTCGCAGAGTCATGTAGGCCTGGAGTCGATCGACGCGATCGCGGTCACCCGCGGCCCGGGCCTGGCCGGCTCGCTCCTCGTCGGGCTGAACATGGCCAAGGGCCTCGCCCTCGGAGCCGGCCTCCCCCTCATCGGGGTGAACCATCTCGAGTCCCACCTCTATTCCATCTGGTTGGTGGAGGGCGAGCCCGAGCCCGAGTTTCCTCTCCTGGCCCTGATCGTATCGGGCGGCCACACCGAGCTGGTGCTGATGCGCGACCACCTGACGTATTCGCGCCTTGGCGGCACCCTCGATGACGCCGCCGGCGAGGCGTTCGATAAGATCGGCCGGCTGCTCGGGCTTGCCTACCCCGGAGGGCCGGCCATCCAGGCAGCCTCCGAGGGCGGCGACCCGAACGCCTTCAAGTTTCCCCGCGCCTGGCTCGAGAAGACGTGGGATTTCTCGTTCAGCGGGCTGAAGACCGCAGTGCTTCGCCAGGTGCGCAGCCGGCAGCCCGAGCTCGAAGCCGGCATCGAGGCGCCGCGGCCCGGCCTCCCCATCGCCGACCTGGCGGCTTCCTTCCAGTTCGCCGTCGTGGATGTGTTGGTGGGCAAGACCATCGCCGCGGCCGAGGCGCTCAAGGCGAAGGAGATCCTCGTCGCCGGCGGCGTCTCGGCCAATCGCATGCTCCGCCAGACCTTCCAAGCAAAGTCCAAAGTACCCGTTCGGGTTCCGCCGCTGGCCCTGTGCACCGACAACGCAGCGATGACTGCCGCCGTCGGGCACTGGCGCTTCCTGGCCGGGCAGCGCGACGCCCTCGACATCGACGTCCTCCCCACCTGGCCGCTGGCGAGCTGAGGCGGAAGGTCGGCCGGCGATGCGCCGGAGACAGCCCGCACGCCTGCCGACCTTCGACTACACATCGCCGGGTGCGTATTTCCTGACGGTGTGCGCGTTTCACCGGGAGCTGATCCTTGGGGAGATCGAAGGTGATCGCGTTCTCCTCTCGCGCCTAGGCGAGGTTGCACGAGTGTGCTGGGGAGAGATCCCAATGCACTTCGCGCATGTAGAGCTGGATGTTTCCGTCGTAATGCCGAACCACATACATGGGATAATCATCCTCAATGAGTCCGTAGGGGCGACGCATGCGTCGCCCCTACGCAACGCCAGAGGAATTGGGCAAGTCCCAGGCTCCCTGTCCGCAATCGTCGGTTCCTTCAAATCGGCCTCTTCTCGCAGGATCAACCAGCTTCGCGGCACGCCCGGC
>DATEAV010000362.1:0-12491 GCA_035288185.1 Anaerolineales bacterium
GCAAGGCATCGTCGTCGCCGAGCGCATCGCCGCCAGCGCGCGCGGCGGGACGAGCGAGGCCCGCTTCACGGGAGACGGCTACTGCTATTTGGAGGTCGGAGAAGGCATGGCGATCCGCGTAGCCGGCAACTTCCTGGCGACGCCCGCCTCGGGCTCGACATCACCCGCCGATCGCCGTCGAGGGTGAGACGCACAGCCTGGCGCGGGTTGCCGCCGGCGCCCGATCGGCGCTTTTCGGGATCACAGTGCACGATGCCGAGCAACGCTACAACCTGAGCGGGGTTCGCCTGCGGCACGAGGGGGCGTCGCATCTTCACCCCTCCGGCGAGAAGGAGCTCTCGGGCGGGGGACGGGCTGGCCGGGTTGGAGAGGCCGGCGTCGCTCCGTCGGATCGCGCACGAGGACGGCCGATTCGGTGGGGCGAGGCGGCTTGGGGTGGGGCGGGAGGCGAGGGTGGAGCGCTACCCTGCGACGAAGGCTACGCCAACTACGCTGGGCTCACCGCAGGGGCGGCAGACGCGCGGTGTGAAAGTGAATCGAGTTGAACTCATTGCCCAAACCACTCTCGCAGGCGATCCGACTCGAAGGCCCGCTTGGAGGCGAGCGCCTGCGTGGAGGGCTCTTCAACCTCGACGGCCGGGGTGGGCGTCGCCAGGAAGTTGCCGGCTACGCGGATCGCCATGCCTTCTCCGACCTCCAAATAGCAGTAGCCGTCTCCCGTGAAGCGGGCTTCGCTCATCCCGCCGCGCGCGCTGGCGGCGATGCGTTCGGCGACGACGATGCCTTGCGCCTCGGCGAAGACGCCGGCCTTGGGGAGAGGGAGGCCGTGCGCCAGCATGATCTCGGTGCAGTCGCCGATCGCGTAGACGCCTGGGAAGCGCGTCTCGAGCGTCGCCGGATCGACGCGCACCCAGGGGGCGCCGTCGGCCAGGCCGCTCTCGACGACGACCGGAGGGCAACGATGCGGCGGAACCCCGAGAAGTAGATCATACCGACGAGGGCCGCTCGGGAAGTTCACTGTTCCGGCCTCGATCGAGGCGGCTTTGTGGTTCGGCAGGAAAGTGATCCCGCGCTCGGCGAGGCGCGATTCGATGATCGAGCAACTCGATTGCCCGAGGACGGGAAGCGAGAGGGCGGCCGGGGAAAAGACCTCGACGTCCGCCTCGACCCCTCGCGCGGCGAGGGCCTCGCGCACCAAGCAGGCCATCTCGAAGGGCGCCGGCGGGCAGACGTAGGGGGAGGCGAAGATGCCGATGCCGAGGCGGCCGCCGCGGAAGGATCGAACGGCCTCGGACGCGCGAGGCAGCGCGGCGCGGTCGTAAACGTTGAGCACGTGCTCGGTGAAGCCCGGGACGGCTTCCGGAGCGTGTTGCGTGCCGAGGGCGATGATGAGCGCATCGCCCTCGAGCCGCTTGCCGCCGACGACGGCGGCACGGGAGGCCGGCTCGATCGAGCCGATCTCAGCCTGGAGGAATCGGATGCCCCGGCCTTCGAGCGCGGCCAGGGAGCGCTCGCCCGGGCCGAACTCCGCCGAGCCGACCAGGGCCCACGACTTGCGCAGGCCGGCCATGAACACAGGGCGGCGATCCACAATGACGACTTCGAAGTCTTTGGGGAGCCGCTGGCGGAGGCGCGTGGCTGCGGCCAGCCCTCCGAACCCTGCGCCGAGAATGACCACCCGTTTCATGCCTCACCTCCGTCCTACTTGAAATCATACCGGAGTACTCCGGGATGGGGCAAGAGGAGCTTTGAAGGGGGGAAGTCTCTCTGCCCCTCGCGAAGCATCCGCAAGCGAAGCGAGCGGGCTATTCCCTATCGCGCCGCACTCCCGGTAGTGCCTCATCGCTTGAACCGCGGTGAGGTTTGTGGGGGGCACCCCCCACACCCCCTGTTACCCCCCTCTTCGCAAACAACGTCCCAGTGCTCTTCTGGGAGCGGCCCTGTGACTTGACTCGACGGGAATGTAGCGAACGGGCCGCGACGGCAGTTTGAGGCTTCGCCGCCGCGGCTTATGAGTCGGCCTGCGTTGCATGGGTCGAGGATGCGAGACCGACGATGCTAGACAGCCGCCGCCGGCCACGCCTCTTCACGTCATCCTGAGGCCGTCCTATGCCATGTGGGCTCGTCCCAAGTCTACGGAGGCCGAAGGATCTCGTTGCCGCATGTGGGGCTTCCATCTGTGACAACGAGATCCATCGCCCCTCCTGTCTTCTGGCGATGGTCGCGCCGGAGCTGCTACGGGGCTCAGGATGACATTAACCAGGAAGGTTCTGCCTGATGTTGTTCCGAGTGTGCGGGGACGGTGCGAGCGCGGGTTTGGCACACTCAGGTCCTGCGCTGCCTCAAAACGATATCCAGCCGCGAAGCCGCGAGCGACAAGTGGAGTATGATGGAATCGGAAAGAGGCATTGCATGCCCCGACCCCTCGCCCTGCCCGGCAAGCCCCGGCCCTATGTCATGGCCCACCGGGGCAACCGCGTCGCCTGCCCGGAGAACACACTCGCCTCCTTCCGGCGCGCCATCGCCGACGGGGCCGACATCCTGGAGACGGACCTGCACCTCACCTCCGATGGCGCCTTCGTCTGCATCCACGATGGGACCGTCGATCGGACGACCGACCGCCACGGCGCCGTGGCCGAGATGACGCTGGAGCAGATCAAGCGCCTGAGCGCCTCTTACGGGCGGCCGGAGTTCGCCGGCGAGCGGGTGCCGACGCTTCATGAACTGGCGCATCTCTTGCCGGCCGATGTCGCCCTGGCCCTCGAGCTGAAGACCGACCGGTTCTTGGAGCCGGAGATCTGTCGCCGGCTGGTGGATGAGCTGCGCGCCGCGAATGTTCTGGAACGGACGGTGGTTCTCTCGTTCCATCTGCCCCGGGTTCAGGCCGTGCGGGCCGTGGAGCCGGAGATGCCGATCGGGTGGATCACCCTCTCAAGGGCATGGCCGATGGCGGGCGTGGAGATGCTCGGCCCTCTGTGGCCTCTCCTGCTCCTCAATCCGCTTTATGCGGCCCTGGCTCGCCGGCGGGGCCAGGCCGTATGCCCGCTCGATCCTCTGCCCGACGGCCGCCTGTGGCTCTACCGCCTCCTGGGCTGCGACGCCGTCCTCACCGACAATCCCGACTCCACCTGCCGCGCGTTGGGGAGGCGCTGACGCCGTGAGAGGGATCATCTGGAGAGGGGCTCGCCTGTCGCACACAAAGATCATCTGCACCCTGGGCCCGGCGAGCGAAGAGCCCGATGTGCTGCGGGAGATGATCCGCGCCGGGATGGATGTGGGCCGGGTGAACTTCTCGCATGGGGAGCACGCTTCGCATGCCCGGAGGATCGAGCTCGTCCGCCGGCTGGCCGAGGAGGAGGGCAGGCCGGTGGCGATCTTGGGGGATCTCGCTGGCCCGAAGTTGCGTCTGGGCGAAATCCCCGGGGGTGAGATGTTGGTCCTGGCCGGGAGCGTGGTCTCGCTGAGCGCGGACGAGCGAGGTGGGGCGATCCACTTCCCGCATCCGGACATCCTGCGCCAGCTCCGGCGCGGGCAGCGCCTGCTGCTCGACGATGGGGCTATTGAGCTGGCGGTAGAAAAGAACGAGGGCGGGCGGCCGGAGGCGCGGGTGGTCAACGGCGGCCGCCTGCGCTCGCGGGCCGGGGTCGTGGCGCCGGGCGCGGCGCTGCCGCTGCCCTCCTTGGGCGAGAAGGATCGCGCCGACGTCGGCTTCGCCGTGGAGCAAGAGGCCGACTACCTCGCCCTCTCCTTTGTCCGCTCCGCGGCGGACGTCGAGGGGCTGCGGCAGCTCCTCGGGAGCCTGGGCGCTCAGATTCCGATCATTGCCAAGATCGAGCTGGCCGAAGGGGTGGCGGCGTTCGACGAGATCCTTGCCGCTGCGGATGGGGTGATGGTGGCGCGCGGCGATCTGGGGGTCAACACGCCGCCGGAGGAGGTGCCCTTCCACCAGAAGCGGATTCTGCTGGCCTGCAATCGCCTCGGCAAGCCCTCGATCACCGCCACCCAGATGCTGCAGTCGATGATCTCCAGCCCGCGGCCCACGCGCGCCGAAGCGAGCGACGTGGCCAACGCCGTTCTCGATGGCACCGACGCGGTGATGCTCTCCGGGGAGACGGCGATCGGCGACTACCCGGTGGAAGCGGTCCGGACGATGGACCAGGTGGCCAGGCGGGCGGAAGAGGCTCTCGATCCCGAAGAGTGCATGCGGAGAGTGGGAACGGTGAGCGAGCCCTCGCAAGCCATCGCCCGGGCGACGGTGGAGATCGCCCAGGAGCTAGGGGTGGGGGCGATCATCACCTCGACCATCAGCGGGCACACCGCCCGAATGGTGTCCCGCTTCCGCCCACGCGTCCCCGTGATAGCGGCGACGCCCAACCCGGCGACGTGGCGCCGGATGGCGCTGATCTGGGGCGTCGTCCCCCTGCTCGTCCCTCGCTATGAGACGGTGGAGGAGATGCTCGCCCTGACGACCTCGGCCGCCCGCGAGGCCGGTTTGGTCCGTGCCGGCGATCGGGTGGTCGTGACGGCCGGCATGCCGGCCGGCGGGGAGGGGCGCACCAACATGCTCAAGGTGCACACGGTGTAGGCGGGGCCTGAAGTCACCTTGAGGGGCGGCCCGACCGTATCACCGTATGCGCGCCTTTCTCCGAGATTTCATCCTGAGGGCCGTAAGTCGTACCTAGACCCTTCTCCGCATTCTGGAGGCCCGACACCTGCGCCCCCCGCACCTGTGGTTCGGGGCAGGTGTGCAGTTGCGCCGGAGGCGCAGGTTCAGCGGAGGATCTCGTTGCCACACCTGACGACGTCAACACGGTGAACGAGATCCTTCGGCCTCCCAAGAGCCGATGCGGGCTGGCGTACCGAGGTACGGCCTCAGGATGACGTTGCGGGCGAAGGGGGAGAAGACGAGGGTCGGGTGACGAGATGCAACGCGGGCGCTCCGCTCCGCCCGGGTGGGATGATCCACCAGGTATCAATGCACGGTCCGACGGATGGCCTCGTCGAACGCCTCCACGACGCGGCCGATCTGGGCCGCATCGATGGAGAGTACAGGCTGGAAACGGTAGACATTTCCTTTCGGCCCCGAGTAGGTGGCCATCACACCGAGCTTGAGAAGCTCTTGCTTGATGCCGGCCATCTCTTTGCCGGTGAAGGGCTGCTTGGTCTCCTTGTCGTGGACGAGTTCAGGCCCGCCCATCAGGCCTTGCAGGCGGACGTCGCCGACGTAGCGGGAGGTGGACATGGCGCGAAAGCCGTCCCCCATCCGCGTGCCCATGGCGGCGGCGTTCTCCCAGAGGCGCCCTTCCACCAGCACTCGCGTGGCGGCCATCCCGGCGGCGCAGGCCATGACGTTGCCGGCGAAAGTGGGCGCGGCGGAGGTGTAGAACTTCTCGGCGATCTCAGCCCGGGTGAGCACTCCGCCCTGAGGGATGCCGCCGCCGAGGTTCTTGGCGATCGGTAGGATATCCGGCACGACGTTCTCGTGGTTGCAGGTCCACATCGCGCCGGTGCGCCCGAAGCCCGCCTGCACCTCGTCGTCGATCAGTAGCACGTGGTTGCGGGTGCAGATCTCGCGCACGCGCGTCATCCAGCCCGGAGGCGGGACGATCCCTCCGCGGCATTGGAGCGGCTCGATCAGAACGGCCGCCACGCTGCCTTCTGAGACGGCGGAGATCCCGTCACCCTGGATGATGTTCTCGATCTCGTCGGCGCAGCGCAGCCCGCAGTCGGGATACGTCAGCCCGAAGGGGCAGCGGTAGCAGTAGGGCGACGGAGCGTGCAGGACGCCATGTTCCAGGGGCCCGAACGACTTCTTGTATGAGGTGGAGCCGCTGGCGGCCAGGCCCGTGCCGGTGAGGCCGTGGTAGGAGTTCTTCAGGGCGATGATCTCATACTTCCCCGTGTAGGCGCGGGCCATCTTGACGGCGACGTTCACCGACTCGGTCCCACCGGAGGTGAAGTAGATCTTCTTCAGGTCCCCTGGCGCCAGCCCGGCGATCATCTCGGCGTACTCGGCATTGATCTCTGTCGTCTGGTGCGCGCCCAACTGCATGACCTTGGTCACCTGCTCCTGGACGGCCTTGATCACCGCCGGATGGCTGTAGCCGATGTTCACGCAAAACTGGCCGGAATTGCAGTCGATGTATTCGTTGCCCTCGTAATCCCAAACAAGGGCGCCCTCTCCGCGTGAGATGGGCACGGGCTCGGCAACAGTGCTCCAGGCGCGGATGACGTATTTGGAGTCTCGGGCCAGAATGTCGGCGTTCTTTCCCATAGGGACACCTCCGGTTGAAGTGATGGGTGATCGGTTACTCGGTGATCGGTGAACGGTGACGGGTGGTCGGTCGTAAGGGGGCGCCCAGGCACCCGGACAACATGGCGCCACGAGGCCGAGAGGCCAAGTGCCCCGGTGCCCAAGCCCCCATGCGCCCAAGTGCCCGAGTGCGCGCCCACCGATCACTGATCACCGATCACCTTCCTCGCGCGCGCGCGCACTCTCGCGCGCTCGTCTCCTGGTCGCCTATCCCGCCTCCGCTATCTCCCTCGCAATCTTCGCTCCGCTGCTCGTTCCAAGGCGCGTGGCGCCGGCGGCGATCAGCGCCCGGGAATCGGCCAGGGTTCGGATTCCCCCCGCCGCCTTCACGCCGATATTGGCCCCGACGATGCTTCGCATCAGCGCCACGTTTTCCACCGTCGCCCCCAGCGGGGCGAATCCGGTGGAATCCTTGACGAAATCGGCCCCGGCCTCCAATACCGCCAGGCAGCCGGCCACCATTTGTCGCAGGTCGAGGTAGCCGGGCTCGATGATCACTTTCACTCGAACCCCGGCAGCATGCGCCTCCCGGACCACGGTAAGGATGTCGAGGACCACGTTTCGGTAGTTCCCGGCCCGCAGCTCACCGATCGGGAGCACCATATCGATCTCGCGGGCGCCGTCCTGGACGGCCTGGCGCGCCTCGCGAGCCTTGGCCGCAAGCGGGGAGGCGCCGAAGGGGAAGGCCACGACGCCGACCGGCCCCACATCGCTTCCCGCCACCAGCTCGGCCGCCAGCGGCAGATAGATCGGGTTTGCCAGGACGTATCCGAACCCATACTCTCGCGCCTGCGCGCACATCTCTTCGATGTCGGATGGCGTGGCGTCCGGCTTGAGGCGGGATTCGTCAATGAGCCGGAGGATGCCCTCGTCGGGAGTTGAGGCGGGGAGAGTGGCTTCCTCGGGCCGGATGAGGCGACCGGGGAAACCGCCGAGCTTCTCCACGATGCCTCGGATTACCGGTTGAAGCTCTTGAATGAGACGGCGGACGTCGGCGGCGTTGGTTGTGCGTTGGCTGTTCACGGTCTTGGGCGCAAGCTCCATTCACCTCCGTGGCTTGAACCGTCGGTCTTCTCAAGGGGCGGCCATGGCACGGCGGAGGTCGTTGAGGTTTTCTGTGATGCGGCCTTCCCGGAACGCCGATCGGCCGATCACGAGGGTATCGGCTCCCGCTCGCACCGCCTGGCGGATGTTCTCGGGCTTCAGTCCCCCGTCGGCCACCCACTCGATCGCTTCCATTCCGGGCATCTGCTTCCCTCGCCGGATCTTCTCCAGGGCCTGGGGCAGAAACCCCGGATCGGGCACTTCGGGTTCCGTCGTCAGGATTACGACGAAGGCCAGGTGGGGCAGGAGATCGGCGAGATCGGGAAGCGGTGTCGCCGGGTTGAAGGCCAGGCCTGCCTCGGCCCCGGCCTCGGCGATCATGCGCAGGGTCCGGCGCGGGTAGGGGCAGGCTTCGAAGTGGACTGAGATCCGGTTGGCGCCGTCGCGGGCCAGCTGGGGGATGATCCACTCGGGGTGGACCATCATCAGGTGGACGTCGAAGGGGCGCCGGGTGAGCGGGCGAAGGTCGGCGATGATCTTCGTACCCAGGGTCATCACAGGAACAAAGCTGCCGTCCTCCACGTCGAAGTGGATCAGGTCGGCGCCGGCCTCATCCAGGATGTGGACGACCTCGCCCAGGCGATCCAACGGCGCGGCGGCGAGTGAGGGGGCGAGACGGGGCATCCGGCTAAGGCCTCGCCTGGCCGCGGGCTTCTTTCGCCAGCGCCATGAACGAGCGGACGCGCTCCCGATCGACCGGGTTCCATATGTGGCCATCTTGCTTGAGCGCCGTCCCGATCACAACGCCATCGGCAATGGCGAGTTGCTCGCGCACGTTCGCGTGCCGAACGCCGGTGTTGGCGAAGACGGGGGTATCGGGCACGGCCTCCTTAACGATCTGGAGCGTCTGCGAGGAGGTCTCGCTGCCGGCGATGAGGCCCGAGACGCACAGAGCATCGGGCCGGGTGTTGAACACGGTGGAGCGGGCGATGTCGGCGACATGACGGGCGCCCAGGTAGCTGGCGGCTTCCGGGACGATATTGAAGAGCAGCCTCACCGATTGGGCGCCGATGGCGTG
Source organism: Anaerolineales bacterium (assembly GCA_035288185.1). Lineage (GTDB taxonomy): Bacteria > Chloroflexota > Anaerolineae > Anaerolineales > E44-bin32 > DATEAV01. The sequence goes on from DATEAV010000362.1 coordinate 8,436, forward strand.
TTGATGGCGGATGACCTTGCCGCAGTTGGTGTCCCACAGGCCGAAATCGCTAGCGTAGACGCCGGTGAAGATCTCACGGACGAAGGAGGCGCCGGTGGCCACCGCCAAGTCCAGCGAGGCTATCGGGTCCCACAGGACATTCACCCCGAAGGGGAGGCGCACCTCGGCGCGGAGCTCGGCGACGACCCGGGCCATCGCAGCGACGGTGACGGTCTCTACCTTCGTGAGATAGGGAAGGCTGGCCTCGTTGGAGAACATCACCGCGTCGACGCCGCCGTCCTGGAGGGCATCCAGATCGGCCCGGGCCTGTTCCACCACCCAGCCCATGCCTTGCCCGAAGTCGTAGTCGGGGTCGCCGGGGAGCGCCTTGAGGTGGCACATGGCGATGATCGGCTTGGCGGTGCCGAAGAGTGAGAGCAGCCAGTCGTTCACAGGATTCCTCCAGGAGGCCGCTTGTGCCACCGACCTTTCGGGGTTGGCGCCGACCCGCCCGAGGGGGAGCGGCTCTGCATTTCCCGAGCGGGCGATGCGGGGGGAGGGCGGTCCTCCGCCTTAGGATGCGTCCGGGGGCGCGGCCCCCTGGATCCTCTCCAGAAGCCTGGGGAGCGGGCTCATTCGGTCGATCTCGCCCGGGCGGGAGAGACGAGGGAACCAATGATTGGGGCCGGCGACGAACGGGAAGAAGGACGATTGCCGGATAATGTCAGTCCACGAGAATCCCGCCGGGAGGCCGGTGAGGGCGGCTGCCTGTTCGAAGGGCACGCGGGCCTTGAGCTCCTCGACGGCGCGGGCCTCGATGCGCTGCAAGTTGCGCCGGGCCAGGAGCAGGACAAGCGCGTAGATGACCACGATCCCGTTGATCACGGCGCTGTGGGCGATGTAGAACTCGAGCACCTCTCGGCCCAGCGGCCCGAGCAGGTAGAGCACCATCCGTCGGATCATGTCCGTCCTCGGCCGCCTCCGGGTGCCGGGGGATCCGAAGGAGGGATCCCCCGGCCTCCACGAGGGTGGGATTGGTCGCCCGGGGTGGGCGTATCCAGGCTAGGTGGGAGGAGCGCCGCCCATCTCCTCTTCGGTGAAGATCTTCTCTCCCATCACCAACTTCGTCTTGAGGAAGTAGAGGGCGACGAGGCCGACGAGGCTGATGATCAGGGCCACCCCCACCGGCGTCTGGAAGACGTAGTACAACGCGTAGATGGGCGGGATGGCGGCGTCGCTCATCACGGTGTAGGCCGCGTAGCCGGTCGGGAGGTCGATGGCGATCGATCCCGACGCCACCATGGCAGTGACCGCCGGCGCCATGAGCGTCGTGAAGATCAGCCCGACGCCCATGACGATGGCGCCCAGGATCAGCGTGAGCAAGACGTCGCCGGCGACGAGTGGGGCAAGCATGGCGGTGACGAACACGCCGTCCGCCAGGTCGATGAAGGGCAGGGTGCGATTACCCAGCGGGGCGAGCAGCAGGGCGAAGCCGATCTCCACCGGGATCATCAGCAGGCCGGCGGCGATCACCGTCGGGTTGCCGATCAGGATCGCCGAGTCCATCCCGATGTAGAACTTGCGCCCGGCGAAGCGCTTGGTCATGAAGTTGCGGGCGGCGTCGGCCACCGGCGTCAGGCCTTCCATCAGGATGCCCACCATGCGCGGGATGAGCACCATCACCGCCGCGATGTTGATCCCGATGATGAGCGTATCGTAGGCGGTCTGCCCGGCCAGAGCGGCCAGGACGACCCCGATGATCAGGCCGAGGACGATTGGCTCGCCCAGGACGCCCAGGCGCTTGCGGATCGTATCGGGATTGAGATTGAGCTTCCGCAAGAACGTGATCTTGTTGAGGATCCAGGCGAAGGGCGCAGCCAGCAGCATGTAGCCGTTGGACTGGAGATGTGGCCAGGAAAGCCCGGGAAACTTGAAGTACTTCTGCATCAGTGGCGCCGACCAGTCGGCCAGGAAGAGCGCGATCACGACGCCGATGGCCGAGGCCACCAGGCCGAGGACAAAGCTGCCGGTCACGAACTGGACGGCGGCTCCGAGAAAGGCCATATGCCAGAAGTTCCAGATGTCGATATTGAGCGTCTGGGTGAGGCCGATCACCAGGAGGAGGATGTTGAGGGCGATGCCGATGGGGATGGTGAGATTGCCCACGGGTGTGGCGAAGGCAAGCGCCGAGGCGGCCGGCCAGCCGATGTCGATGATGTCGAGGCCGGTGCCCGTCCGCTCGGCGAACGCCTGGCCGATCGTGCTCACCTTCTCGCCCAGCAGGCCGACCGTGAGGAAGATGCCGACAAAGGCGACGGCGGTCGTCAGCCCGCTGCGGAATGCCCGATCCCAGCGTAGGCCAAGGATGAGGCCGAGCAGCATGACCACGATGGGCAGAACGATGAGCGGTCCGAGGGTGTTGAGGAAACTTCCAATCTGTTCGAGGATGGCTTCCATGGGTGAGGCTCTCCCTTTCTAACTCTTGGCTCTTAGGATTTCGAGCACCTTCTGGAGGGCTTCCTGTTCCCCGATCCCGGTGATCAAGGGGATCCCGTCGACGACGGGAGCTTTCTCTTGAATCTCAGGAGGAATGGCAGTGGTGGAGACGATCACATCGGCATCGATGAACCCTGGGTTGAGCTCCGCCACCCGGAGTTGCCGGACGGTCGCCTGCACGTTGTGATCGTCCAGGTACTCTTCGATCTTTACGCGCAAGATCGCTGAGGTGGCGATGCCCGTTCCACAAACCAGATAGACCTTCTTCATCCTTCCTCCTCCCCGCATGCCGCAAGGTGACCATCGGCGCGGCGCACCCAGGCGCCGAGCGGCCGGAGCCTTGCGGCCCGGAACCTTCCCCTCGTGGATGGATGAGCGGATCCAATCGATTGGGCTCGGAGGACCTCCTTTCGGGATTGCTGAACCCATCGCCCGCGGGCGCGCCGCCGGCGATGCTGGAGGGCCTTCGGCCTCTCCAGGCGCGGGAACGTCTCGGTGAAAGATCGACGAAGATCCTTGGAGTCTCTGAGGCGCCAGGCACGAAGAGCCCAAGGCGCGCGCCCTTCAGGCCCGGAGCCCGCCGGCTCATTCGGCGCCAACGGTGGGAAAGCGCCCGGACTCATTCTACGGGCGCCTCATCGCGCGCGGACCCGCGTATCGGCGATTTCCGAGCGATAGGTCGGAATGGAAATGCGACAACTCGAGTTCTCCACGCCGGTTCGGTCCGAAACGGGATCACGGGCGCCGCCGGCGAGCCCAGTGCGGGAGATCCGCAGGCATCTCTTGCCGAAGCCTCATGACGACCCCGGTGAGGCGCGGTCGGTGCCCCCGGCGGGGCCCTTCCGGTGAGGCTCGGCGAAATCGGAACGGATCAAGATGCTCAGCGCCTGGGTCGCCTCCGCCTCATCGGGGCCTTCGATCTGAAGATCGATCTCGTGCCCTTTCTCCACTCCCAGAACCAGCACCCCTAGAATGCTCTTCCCGTCCACCCAGTCGCTCGACGTCGTAAGATTGCGGACCAAGACGGATGCCTGAAAGGATGAGGCCAGGTTCACAAAGAGGGCGGCCGGCCTGGCATGCAGGCCCACTTCGTTGATCACCGTCAGGTGTTCCGCCTGCATCAAGCCTCCTCATCGAGTGTTAACCCCATCCGGCCCCAAAGGCGTTCAGTTCCTTGGACCGGGCGCCAGGAGGCGCTCGTTCAGGATGAGGGCCACCTCCCCGGGCGAGTGAGCGGCCGTGAGCAGCTGCAGATGGTCGGCTTGCTGGAAGAACTGCACCAGCCTGCCGAGCCAGCCCACCTGGGCCTGGGGGTTGGTGATCGAGAGCAAGAAGACGATGCCCACCTGGAGCTCGCCGCCGTGACCCATGGCCTGGAAACCGACCGGCTTCCTCAATGTGGCCACGGCCACCGCCGCCTTGAGGCAGTGCTCGACGTCGGTATGCGGGATGGCCACCGGCGGGTGGGTGGGTAGCCCGGTGGGGAAGGTTTTCTCCCGGGCGATGACGGCCTCGGCAAAGGTTGGACGCACGTAGCCGCCCTGCTCGAGCCGCTGGCTGAGGGCGCGGATGGCGTCTTCA
>DATEAV010000363.1:0-2269 GCA_035288185.1 Anaerolineales bacterium
CCGATCCGCCCCCTTGCACCGTTGGTGCACCGCCTCCAAGATCACGGCATCCTTTTCTCCGCGGATCGGCCGAAAGGTCACAGGGGCGTTGGAGGCAGCGTCAGACATGAGGAGCCTGCCAGGCGGCACGACGGCGATCCAAGCGACCCTGGCCCGACCGCTCGTGGCTGGGCCCGTGAGGAGATCCTGAGAAGCGCGCCTGCAGTGCCAGTGCCGCCGATCCGGGCGGGGTTTCCTGGAGGCCGCATACGGCCGCAGCCTCGAGGAGCCCGGTCCCCGGAAGGCGATGCGTCCGGTGGTGGCTGCTCAGGCGGAAGGCGAGCACCTGCTCACGATCATGGGTGGAGGTGGGAACGCGGCGTCGAGGCCCGGTCATCGGCAGCAATCAAGCGATGCGGTCTTCGATCTCCCAGGCGTGATCGAGAACGTGCCAGGCCACGCGCCGGACGAAGTAACGCGGCGTCCATCGGGCGCCGCCGCGGGGCCCTCGAGCAGGGATCCCTTGCCTCATTGCCGATTCGAGCGCTTCCAGCGTCTCCCGGCGTGCCCGGGCGAGCTCTTTGGCTGGGCCGCCTTCTTCATCGATCTTGAATTTCCAGGCGAGGCGCGCGAGGTAGGCCGCATCCGCCTCGAGCACGTGCCGGACGATAGTCTCCAGATCCCGGCCGCCGCCTCGGGGGCCCTTGCGAAGCTCCTTGCCCTCGGCAGCCTTGGCGGCCGCATCAAAGGCGCGCCAGCACGCCTTGAACAGGGCGTGGAAACGGCGAAGGTCGGCGTCGCTGACGGGCTTTGCGTCGGCCGACGTTGCCTTGCTCGGGGCGCCGAAATCCGTCGTCGCGTCGCCTTTGAGGCGCTCGGCAATCCGCAACGCGGCGACATCCCGCGGCGGCCCGAACCCGAGCTTCGAGGCGCGAACGACGCGGGCGTAGCGGGGCCCATAGTCCAAGAGAGCCTGGAGCGCCGATCCCTCGTCGCGCCCGCTGCGGCACCACCCCGGCCAATCGATCGCACCGGCGAACACGCGTTTCGATCCCTGTTCCAGATAGACCTTGATCGTATCCGATGATTTCACCATCCCAAGATGCTCCTGACCAAAGGTGGAGGGACCCCGGCAGGTGCTCCCATCACCGGTCTGGTGAGGATCTGCCGGGGAAGGGAGTTACCTAAGGAGGCAAGGGGCGGCGGAGCCGCTCTTGCCTTATTACACCTTCACAAGTAGACGTCGAATCTTCACACACTTTGGCCTCACCTCGTCCCCCGGAAGCCTCCAGGATTCCGGCCGGGTTCCATCACAGCCCACTATCGCGCCCTCGGGCATGGCGAGCCCTCTGTAGAGCGTAGGCTGTGTAACCGCCGAAGGCGCCGTTGAGCATCATCCAGGGCAAGGCGAAGAACCACTCGCGGGAGAAGAAGTGCAGGTGACCGACCGCGGAGGCGGAGGGCACGTAGAGGTAGGTCAGGCCATGCAGCATGACGAAGAAGGTGACCGCCTGCATCGTGAGCCCGAGCGATACAGCCTTCACCCTTTGGCTGAGCCTCCGAAGCGAATGGTTGGCGAGGTCAAGGAGAAGGCCGGTCAGAGGGCCGCTCGCCGCCCAGAGGAAGACTGCCCACAGCCCGACGAGCGCCCGGCTCTCCTGCCAATCGAAGAAGTAGAGCGGGGCGAAGCCGACCACGGCGTAGGGCAAGTAGGTCAGGATCCCTGCCCCGAATCGATTGGCGGCGAGCAGGGGATAGGCTACGGCGAGCGCGGCGAAGTAGGGAACGAGGATGAACATGCACGTCCCGGAAACTTGCGTGACCTCGATCACGGCCCCGGCCATCATAATGGCGACAAGGGCCAGGCCCCACAGAATGATGGTCTTCCATGGCATCGGTGACGGTTGCATTGGGATCTCCTTGGTCGGCTGCGTCGGCCGCTCTCCGCGGCAAGGCCGGGCGATCGCACGATCCCTGCCCGCACTCACGCCTCCCCGGGCGGCGCCCTGGAGCCGCTGCCCGATTCTCGCGTATTTCGAGGATTCCATCTGGCCTGGTTGCGGCCAGGACAAGGCCGGATCCCCCGATTTCGACGACATCGGGAGATTCCACCTTGACATTAGCGTTACGTCATAGTTTATGATGGGCGAGGATCGAGGGATTGGCCATGGCCCTTACCGTCAAGCAGCTCGCCGATCTGGCAGGGATCACCCCCCGAACGCTGCACTACTACGATGAGATCGGGCTTCTGGAGCCCTCTTCGCACGGCGAGAACGGTTATCGCCTGTAC
>DATEAV010000364.1:0-3323 GCA_035288185.1 Anaerolineales bacterium
CTGGGCTTGCGGGGAAGGGCGGTGCGGGGTACAATCCAGTTGCAAAGCCATGCAGATACAAGGAGTTGCAGATGGCCTGTGGCGCGCACCTGGAGCAGGAGATACGCCGATCGGGGTTCCGTGTGACCGCCCAGAGGAGCGTGATCCTGGAGACCGTCGCCCATCTCGCCCGACACGCTTCGGCGCAAGAGGTGTATGAGAAGGCCCGAGCCCGGCTGCCCGGGCTGAATCCGGCGACGGTGTACCGCACGCTGGAGGCGCTGCACGGCGCCGGGCTGCTGGATCAGCTGGTCTCCACGGATGACCCGCTGCGCTTTTCCTTGCGCGACCCCGCCAAACCCCATCACCATCTGGTTTGCCGCCTCTGTCGCCAATCGTTCGAGTTGGAAACCCGGCGCCTTCGCTCGATTTCCGCAAGCCTCGAGCGCGATCTTGGGTTTGCGTTGGATCACGATCATCAAAGCCTGACGGGCATCTGCCGCGCTTGTCGCAACGCCGCGCCAGGTTAGTGCTCGAGGAAGGGTGCCGCCATGTTGTTCACGCCCAATGCCCTCCACATCCCTGACGGATTCCTCACGCCCTTCGTTTCCCTCGTCGGATGGGGACTGGCGCTCATCCTCCTGCTCATCGCAGTGCGCCAGACGCGACGCCAGCTCGCCGAGCGACAGGTGCCGGTGATGGGGGTGATGGCGGCCTTCATCTTCGCTGCCCAGGCCGTCAATCTCCCCGTCGCCGCAGGTACGTCGGGCCATCTCCTCGGGGGCGCCCTGGCGGCGATCGCGCTCGGCCCGTGGGCGGCGGCGTTGGTGATGACCGCAGTCATCGTTGTCCAGGGCCTCATCTTTCAGGATGGCGGCCTTCTGGCCATGGGATGGAACATCATCAACATGGGAATCCTCACCGCATTCACGGGCCACCTGGGGTATTCGATCGTTCAACGGCTGGCGGGGTCGGGAAGAGCGGGGCGTCTTGCCGGGGCTGTAGCCGGAGCGTGGGCCTCGGTTGAGGCAGGCGCCATCGCCACCTCGATCGAGTTGGCCGCCTCCGGCACTGCCCCGCTCGCGCTGGCCCTGCCGGCGATGGCGGGGATCCACGCGCTGATTGGGATTGGCGAGGCTCTCATTACGGTTGGCGCCGTGGCGCTGCTGCAGGCGAGCCGCCCGGAGGTGATGGGATCGGCCGAGACGGCCCCCGGACAGAAGACCGCCTCGTTCGTTGTGTTGGGGCTACTCATGGCGATGGGCGTGGCCGTGCTCTCGCCCATCGCCTCATCCGACCCCGACGGTCTACAGGCCGTTGCCGGCACGCAAGGATTTGCCGTGCAGGCACAGGGGAATGGGCTGGGCATCCTGCCGGGCTATGCTTTCCCCCTAGTTCAGAATCCGGCGGTGGCCACGATGCTTGCGGTCGCAGGAGGTGTTTCGTTGGTGTTCGCGACCGCGGTCATCTTGGGCAGGGCTGCCTCGCGGCGAGCGGCGGGCCGGAGCTAGGCGTGCATTTCGATCTCAGCGACGCCTATCGGCCGCGCGCCAGCTTTGTCCACCGGCTGGATCCACGCACAAAGGTCCTGTGCGCGCTCTTGGCCATCGCTGCCCTGGGCGTCATCCCGCCTGGCAGATGGGCGCTTTTCCTGGTGATGGGCGCTTTGATCGTGGGAGTCGCCGCCGGCTCGCGCCTCGGAGCAGGCTTTGCCATGAAGAGGGCGGCGCTGGCCCTGCCCTTCGTTCTTGCGGCCCTGCCTTTGCCTTTCACAACCTCGGGGAGAACCGTCTTCGAGGTGCCGCTCGTCGGCTGGGCCGCCTCGGACGAAGGGCTCACGCGGCTGGCGAGCCTGCTCGTCCGGACGTGGCTGGCCGCCCAGGCGGCGATCCTCCTCACCGCCACGACGCCTTTCCGAGATCTGCTCTGGGCTCTCGGGGCGCTCCGCCTGCCGCGCATTCTGGTTTCGACCATCGGATTCATGTACCGCTACCTCTTCGTCCTTGCCGATGAGGCGGCGCGGATGCTGCAGGCGCGCAGCTCAAGGGCCGCCCGGCTTGGCAAGAAGAGGCCTTCCCTGCGTTGGCTCGGCTGGACGGTTGGAATGATGGTGGGCACGCTTTTCCTGCGTTCGCTCGAGCGCAGCGACCGCGTCTACGCCGCCATGCTCTCGCGGGGGTATGACGGCCGCCCCCTGGTCTTTGTCCAATCGGAGATGCGCCGCGCCGATTGGTGGGCTCTTCTCACTACCGGCTTGATCCTCGCCGTCCTGGTCGTTATCCCTCACCTGGCATGAGCCTATGCATCACACGATCGAAACCTCCAACTTGCGCTTTGCCTACCCCGACGGCCGACGCGCCCTCGACGGCGTCAGCCTGCACATCGCCCCCGGTGAGAAGGTGGCGTTGGTTGGGCCGAATGGGGCGGGCAAATCCACCCTGCTCCTGCACTTGAACGGAATCTTGCGAGGGCAGGGGGAGGTGCGGGTGTGCGGTAAGGAGGTGAACGACGACAACCTGCCCGCAGTGCGGGCTGCCGTCGGTCTCGTCTTCCAGGATCCGGACGACCAGCTCTTCTCTTCAAGCGTCTTCGACGATGTGGCTTTCGGCCCCATCTACATGGGGCTATCCCAGGGCGAAGTGCGGGATCGGGTGGAAAAGGCTCTGGCTGCGGTCGGCATGGCGGGGAGCGAGGAGCGGGTGCCCCACCATCTGAGCGGCGGAGAGAAGAAGCGCGTGGCGATCGCCACCGTGCTGGCGATGGATCCTGAGATCCTGGTGCTCGACGAGCCGACGGCGGGCCTGGATCCCCGTTCCCGCCGAGGTCTCATCCAGCTCCTTCGTGCGCTGCCTCAAACGATGCTGGCCTCCACGCACGATATGCGCCTGGTCGCGGAGCTCTTCCCGCGGTCGGTGGTGCTGGACGGCGGGGTGGTGGTTGCCGATGGCGCGACAACGGAACTGATGGCTCGCCCCGAGTTTCTCGAGGCGCACGGGCTCGAGGCGGGCTGAACCCGTCTGGGAGTGCCGCGTAGGGACCTGTAGGGGCGAAGCATTCGGGGAAGCGGTCCCAAGAGGAAGCCTATGCAAGCCCCCGAATGCTTCGCCCTACCCGCGTGTGGTGGAAGGCGCCGCCGCGGAAGGCCTTTTCGTGCGGCAGAATGAGATTCCGTGAAGGAGAGGTCGGTCACGTCCCAGATCCGTAGGGGCGAAGCATTCGGGAACGTGATCCCAAGGGGAAGCCACTTCATCGCCCGAATGCTTCGCCCCCTACCCGCGTGTGGTGGAAGGCGCCGCCGCGGAAGGCCTTTTCGTGCGGCAGAATGAGATTCCGTGAAGGAGAGG
>DATEAV010000365.1:0-6104 GCA_035288185.1 Anaerolineales bacterium
CTCCTTGCGGGATCGCCCGATTTCTCAAATTAACACCGACCGGATCCGTCCCCGTTGGATCTGCGAGCGTAGTCAGTGGCGCCTGCGTCGCCGGCTCAATCTCGCACCCGCGCCTACGAGCCGGCGATGGCACCGCGGCACAACGAGGCGCCCGGTCGCCGGAAGAACCAGACGGCGGACGACTGATCACTGACGACGGATCACCCTCCTCGCGCGCGAACGCGCGGCATCGGGGGCGCGCCGGAAATCAGGCCGTTTGCCGGGCCACCCGCAGGATCGATTCGAGCGAGGCGTCCACGTCGGCGTCGGTCGTGGCCCACGAGGAGACGCTGATCCGCATCGCCCTCCGCCCCTGCCAGACCGTTCCGCCACACCAGCAGACGCCGTCGTCTTGCACGCCGCGCATCACAGCCAGCGTTCTCTCGTCGTCGCCGAAGGCGACGAGCACCTGGTTGAGGACGACGTCGTTGAGGATCTCGTGGCCTGCGGCGCGAAGGCCGTCGGCAAAACGGAGCGCGTGCCGGCAAGTCCTCTCGATCATCTCAGCGAGACCCGCCCGTCCGAGAGAGCGGAGCGCCGCCCACACCTCGATCGCCCGGGCGCGGCGCGAGCTCTCCGGGACGAACCTGAGCGGATCGCGCGTCTCTCCTTCGGTGAGGTAGGCCGCCGACGTCGACATCGCCGCCTGGAGGTCTTCCGGAGACCGAACGAAGACGATCCCGCTGTCATAGGGGACGTTCAGCCATTTGTGGGCGTCGGTCGCCCAGGAATCCGCGCCCTCGACGCCCCGGGTGAGGTGGGCGAACGCAGGCGATGCAGCGGCCCACAGCCCAAAGGCCCCATCGACGTGCACCCATGCGCCGGCCTCTTTCGCGGGCGGGCAAATCTCACCCACCGGATCAAAGGCGCCGGTGTTGACGTTTCCCGCCTGCAGGCAGACGATCGTCGGCCCACTGACCTTCGGGAGCAGATCGGCCCGCATGCGCCCCTGGCCATCGACCGGGACACGGGTGAGACGTTCGCGGCCGAGGCCAAGGATGCTCAGAGCCTTGAGCAGGCTGACATGGACTTCGTCGCCGACGATCACCGCGATCGGCGGCGCCCCGAAGAGGCCACGGGCCTCGACGTCCCAGCCCTCCCGCCGGAGCAGCGCGTGCCTGGCCGCGGCGAGGCCGGTGAGGTTGGCCACGGTGGTTCCGGTGACGAAACCCGCCTCGCTTTCCGGGGGCAGCCCCAAGACAGAAAGGAGCCACTTGCGGCAGATCGCTTCCAGCGCGCTGCCAATCGGGGAGGCCACCTCGAGGCCCGCGTTCTGATCCCAGGCGGCGGCCAACAGATTGGCGGCCAGGGCCGCCGGGAGCGAGCCTCCGATCACAAACCCAAAGTAGCGGCCTCCGGCCGTGGCGACGGTGGCCGGGGAGCCGAGGTCATCCAGCTCAGCCAGGACGCGTTCCGGCGGGATTGGGCGGTCCTGAAGCGGGACATCCAGCAGCCGCAGGCGGGCGACATCGTCGGTCGCAGGTGATACCCGCCGCTGAGGTAGACCGCCGAGATACCTCGCCGCCCTTTGTGACGCGTCGTGGATCAGATTATCAAGCATATCCTCTCACCCTCTCCCACTCGCCAACACACCGAGCTTCACCGATGATTTCCCGGCCCGCCAACGAGGCGCCGGGCTTGATATTGTACGCCGACGCGCCAGGTGCTCGGCGATCAGAGATCGGTGATCGGTGTCCAATAGATGACGGAACCTAGCGTTCGATCCACAGATTCATGTGCTGCGCGATCCCGATCGGAGTACTGACGTAGCCGCGCACGTAGGGCCTGACGAGAGTGTAGTAGACCGACGGGTGGCTGAGGAACACGGCCGCAGCCTCGTCGACGAGAATCTGCTCGATCTCGCCGTAGGCTGCGAGCCGGGCAACGACGTCGCCCTCCCCACGTGCCTGCTCGAGGATCGCGTCGAGCTCAGGGCTATCGAATCCGCCGAAGTTCTGCGGGCTTGCGCTGTGAAAGAGAATGTCGGCGAAGTTCTCCGGATCGGGGTAATCGGCGCACCATCCCGTCATGATGATCTGGCCGTGGTTCTCGGCGTAGAGCTGCTCGTAGTAGCTCTGTGACTCAAGCTGCTCCACCTGCACCTGCACACCGAACGCCTCGTCCCACATCCCGATCAAGAGGGCGGCGTCCGGTGGGACGCCCATCCCCGAGCCGCTGGTGGTGAGGACGATCTCGGGCAGCGCAGAGGCCCCTCCATAGGTGGATTGGCCCAGGAGTAGGCGCGCCTCATCCAGATCGTAGGCCGGCGGCTGGAGATCGGCGCGATATCCCGGGAGGCCGGGGGGAAAGAGACCGGCCGCCGGGACGTTCTCTCCGCCGCTGATCACGTCGATGTATTCCTCGCGGTCCACCGCCGCGGCGAACGCCCGGCGGACGAAGGGATCGTCGAACGGCGGCCGGGTGGCGTCGAATGCGGCGTAGTAGGTGCAGAGGTCGTTGGTGGGCTGGGCATCTCCATGGAGGGGATCATTCGGATCTGCCGCCCGATCGACCAGCTCCTCCGAGATATAGGTGATGTCGATCTCTCCATCCTCGTAGAGGCGCACGAGAGGGCCGGGGTAGAGCAGGTAGACGATGTACTCAAGGGGGACAAACCCCCGATGGTAGCTCGGATTGCGGGCGACGACGATCACCTCGTCTTCGATGTAGCGGGCCAACACGAAGGGGCCGGTGCCGTTGGGAGCCTCCTCGATGTCTTCGATCGTGGACTCATCGACGATCCACGATGTGGGGTAGGCCAGCTTGGCGAGGAAGTAGGCCCGCGGCCCTTCAAGGGTCACCTCGAGGGTGAAGTCGTCGATCACCCTCAGCCCCGAGATCTCTCTCGTTTCCCCGGAGATCACCCGGTCGACTCCGAGGATATCGCCGAGGTAGGTGGGAGCCGTGTCTGAGCCCGTCTCCGGCCAGCACGCCCGCTCCCAGGAATAGACAACATCTTCGGCCGTGAAAGGCGCGCCGTTGTGAAACGTCACGCCCCGTCGGAGGTGAAATGTGTAGACCGTGCCATCCGTGCTGACGTCCCAGGACTCCGCCAGGTCGGGGATGGGCCTGAGATCGGGGCCAAGTTGGACGAGGCCGCTGAACACGTCGCCGATCACGCCGCCCGCGTCGCTTCTCCAGAGAGCCGGGTCGAAGGTGTCGGGCGTGGTTCCTGCCAGGAAGAGGGCGTTGGATCGGTCGACGCCGAATGGCAACGGCTCGAACGTCTGAAGGCTGTCGCGAATCGATTCGAGGGCCGAGTCGGTCCCAGGCGGGGAGCCTCCCCAGGAGATGAGGAAGAGCAGAAAGACATAGCCCCCGCGCGGGACCGCGATCAACTCGAAGCTCTGCGAATCGGGATCTGCCGAATCCTCGGCCAACGCACGCCAGGCGGGCTGACCTGATTCCAGCGTGTGAACCTCTCCGCGTGCGACGACGGGGAGCCCGAGGTCCCCATTCACCTGCTCGAAGACCGTGTCGGCAAAATCCTCCGGGTCCTCCCCGGCCTCAAGAAAGCTGTAGGAGAGGATCACGGTGGCCGAACCATCGGTGCTGTAGAGAACGATGAGATCCCCTTCCTGCGAGGGGGGCGCCGGCTCCCAGGTTTCGGGATAGTCGAACGAGATTCCGAGGACGTCGTTGCGGTAGCGACCAGGCTGCTCGATGACGTCGCTGAGCGGCCTCGGCGTTGGGACAGGCGTGCCTGCGGCCAGGCCCGACGGAGGGCCCTCAGCGGGCGTCGCGGTCCCCCCGGAACGCCGGCCGGAAAGGAGGTCATCGACCAGGGTACACGACAGGGCCAACAGCGCCGTGCCAATCAGCGCGCGCGCCACACCGATGGTTTGGGAACGACTCATCATGCTCCTCCGCTCTCGACCCAGGGGCGACTCAGCCGCCTCTCCCGGAAGCACGCCGGGATGCGGTGCGGCGGGCGATCAGAACGATTCCGACCGTGAGGCCGGCGGCGAGGCCGCATCCGGCTGCCAGGCCCACCGCCACGAGAAGAAAAGTCGTGCGGGCACTCGTCTCCGGGCCGCTCCCATCCGGAGCCGGGGAGGGAACCGGGGAAGGAGTGGCGGCCGCTCCCGAGAGCGGGCCTGTGATCGGGGCGAAGGTGGGATAGGGCGTGCGCGTGGGCGGGCCCCCAGGCTCGCCGCCGCCCTCCATGGGCGGGGCGCCGACCCACTCGCGCCAGGCGGCCTCCAGGCCGTCGCGATCAAAGCCGTAGACCTCCCGCAGGGCGCGATCCTCCGAGGAACCGGAGCGAAACTCATCCAGAAGCCGCAGCATGCTCGCCTGCCCATGAACATCGATGAGGTGTTGGACGAGGCTTTCCGATTCCGCGTAGGCCAGGTAGGCAAGCTCCGGATCGGCAGAGAACATCTGGCCAAGGGACCGGACGGAAAGGAGAGAATTGTCCTCGATGGCTTGCCGGAGGACGCCCGCAGCAAACGGCTCCTCCCGTCCCTCGGCGTTCATCGCCAGGCCCTCGCTCAGCCAGGGCGGCGTGCTGTCGAGGCAGGAGAAGGTGTAGGCGCCAATGACGACATGGGCGAGCTCGTGAGCGATGACCTCGCGACCCCAAGCGATCGATCCCGGCTCGATCGCCAGGAGCACGGTCCGGTAGTTGGCGAAGGCGAGCCCCCCGCTCCAATCTGGAGCGAACAACGTGTTGGCCTGCATCTCCTCGGAAGAGGGAAAGATATACACCTGCGCCCGGTCGGCGAGCTCGACGCCGGTCATTCCGCGCAGATCCACGAGGGCGGACTCGCCCGCGGCGAGGAGCGAGTCGGCGAAGGCCTGGTCACCTTCTGTCCAATAGAGATCCATGGATTCGGAAGCGCCTTCACGCCAGGGGATGTTGGTGTTGGTGAAGACCAGGGAGCGGTCGGAGGTGACGAGCTCGGCGCCGGAAGCATCGCGCACGGTCCAATGCCAGGTGACCGTTGTTCCGGGTGGTAGCGAGCCGGCCTGGCGCAGGTTCCAGGTCCATTCGGTCTCCACACTTGAGGAGGGCTCGAAGTCTTCCGGATATGCGCGGGTAGTGCCTTCGCCACAGGCGAGCGCGTCGGTGCCGAAGCTGAGCTCCACCCACTCGATCTCCGACAAGCTCTCGACGGCCAGAAAGAACTCGATCGACTCGGGGTAGTGGGCCACGGCCTCGTTCCTCAGGACGGTGATCGACGCTCGAGGGCGCATACCGAGCAGGGCGAGGGCCACGATCGTCCCGAGTGCGAGCCGGCTCTGCTTTGTCATTCGGGAGGTCTCCTCGCGCCTATTCTAGCCCGGCCAAAGGAAATTGCCTCATAGCCCACCTGGGCTAGAATCGACGGCCGAGGACGTGCGACCGAAATGACTCGCCTCACTCTGCGCGCATATCAGGAGCTCAACGACTTCCTCCACCCCTCCCGCCGCGGGAAAGAGTTCGAGATCGGGGTGAACGGCACCCCGTCGGTGAAGGATGTGGTCGAGTCGGTCGGCGTTCCGCACACCGAGGTGGATGTGATTCTGGTCAACGGCGAGTCGGTCGATTTTGGGCGTCTCGTCCGGGAAGGCGACCGGCTGGCCGTCTACCCGCAGTTCGAGTCGCTGGACATCACATCGCTGCTGCGCCTCCGCCCCGCCCCTCTCCGGCAACCCCGCTTTGCGCTCGATGGCCACCTGGGCCGTCTCGCCGGCTACCTGCGCCTCTTCGGCTTCGATTGTCTCTACCAGACGGAATGGGACGACGCCGCTCTGGCCTCGGTCTCGGCCCGGGAGGAGCGCATCTTGCTCACGCGGGACCGCGGCCTGCTCAAGCGAACGGAAGTGACCCGAGGCTATTGCCCGCGGGAAGATCATCCGCGCCGGCAGCTCGTCGAGGTGATCCGCCGCTTTGACCTGCTTGGGGCGGCCCAGCCTCTCACCCGCTGCATAGCCTGCAACGGCGAGTTGCGGGCGGTCCCGAAAGCCGAGGTGATCGCGCAGGTCCCGGATGACGTCGCCGAGACGCGGGACGTGTTCACTCGATGTCGGTCCTGCCGGCGCGTGTATTGGGAGGGAAGCCATTTCGCCAGGCTGATCGC
>DATEAV010000366.1:0-3178 GCA_035288185.1 Anaerolineales bacterium
CCAGGCGAGCCCGCACGCGCAGGCGCCCGATCTGCACCTCGGCCTGATCCTCGGCGATCGAGGTGACCACGCCTTCGGCGCGGAGTGAGGGCAGCCGCACTCGATCACCGAGCCGGATGGGCCGCGTCTCTCGAGGAAGGGTGGTCTCTTCCCGCTCCACCGGAGCTTGCACCCGCGCTTCCAGGGACTCCACATCGGCCCCGAGGCCTCGAACCGCTTCAAGGGGTTGGCCGGCCGAGGCCAGTGTCCGCCGCAAGCGGGCCAGATCCAGGCGGACGTCCTCCACCTCGGCGGCGGCTTCGGAGCGGGCTCTCTCGAGGAGCGATCGGCGTTCGTCTTCGATCCCTTCCAGACGGCGCGAGAGCTCGGCCCGGAGGTCGGCGGCGGTTTGAAGCGCCTGCTCCGCTTCCGCGCTTGCCACCCGGGCGGCCTCCCGCTCGCGGTGGATCTCATCGAGCAGGCCGCCCACCTGCAGTTCGTCGGGCGCGATCATCCCTTGAGCCTCGGCTATGATCTCGGTGTCGAGGCCGAGCCTCGCCGCAATGGCGAGGGCATTCGAGCGGCCCGGGAGGCCGACCGTCAGGCGATAGGTCGGCCGTAGCGTGTCGACATCGAATTCGACGCTGGCGTTTCGGGCTCCCGGCGCCGAGTGCGCAAACGCTTTGAGCTCCGGGTAGTGAGTGGCCACCAGCACCGTCACCGGCCGCCGCAAGAAGGCGCTCAAGATCGAGCGGGCCAGCGCCGAGCCTTCCTGAGGATCCGTCCCTGCGCCAAGCTCGTCCAGAAGCACCAGCGATTTGGGCCCGCAGGCCTGAAGGATCCGGATCGTGTTGGTGATGTGAGAAGAGAAGGTGGAGAGGGATTGCTCGATCGACTGCTCGTCACCGATATCAGCGAAGACCGATTCGAAGACCGAAAGCTCCGCGCCCGAGCGGGCGGGGATATGCAGCCCGCACTGCGCCATCAGGGCCAGCAGGCCGGCGGTCTTGAGGGTGACCGTCTTGCCGCCCGTGTTCGGCCCGGTGATCACCAGGGCGTAGACGTCCGGCGTCATCTCCAAATCGATCGGCACGACGGTCGCCGGGTCGAGAAGCGGGTGGCGCGCCGCCCGCAGGCGGACGGTCGAGCCCGGGTGAAAGGAGGGCCGCGGCTCGAAATCCCGCAGCACCGGCTCGCTGGCCCGCAGCTCGTCGCCGTAGCGGGCCTTGGCGAAAGCCAGGTCGATCGCCGCGATGGCCTCCACGGTGCTGGCGATGGCCGTGGAGTGCGCGCCCACCTCGGCCGAGAGCGCAGCCAGGATGCGCCTCACCTCGTCGCGCTCGGCCAGCTCAAGCTCGCGCACCTGATTGTTGTGTTCGACAACCGCCAGCGGCTCAACGAAGAGCGTGGCCCCGGAAGCCGATTGGTCGTGCACGATGGACTTGAGGCGTCCCTTGAATTCCGCTCGCAGAGGAAGGACGAATCGCCCATCGCGCTGGGTGATGATGGCTTCCTGCAAGAGCGTCGTCACTTTGGGGTCGCTGATCAGCTTCTGCAGTTTGCTCAGCAATCGCTCATGAGCCACGCGCAGCTCGCGGCGGATGCTCGCCAGCACCTCGGAGGCGGAGTCGATCACCTCTCCCCGCTCATCCAGCGTGCGAGAAATGGCGTCGACGAGGCCGGGAGAAGGCTGGAGCCCACTGGCCATTTCGGCCAGCCGCGGCGCCTCACGATCAAGCTTTTCAAACAGCCGAAAGAGGGTGCGGGCGGCGATCAGCGTGTTCTTGATGTCGAGCAGCGCGGCCGGGTCCAGAACGGCGCCGATGGCGGCTGCCGCCGCGTGACTCCGGACGTCGTGGGCCCCGCCGATGGTCAGGTCGGGCCGGGTGCTCAGGAGTCGGCGCGCCTCGGAGGTTTCCATCAGTCGGCGCCGCGCCTCCTCGAGGTCCGCGGTTGGTTGCAGAGCACGCGCGAGGGCCGCCGAGGCGGTGAAGGCAGCGTAGCCCGCCAGCCGTTCGAGAATCTTGGGGAGCTCCAGGGTGGCGATGGATTTCGGGTCCACGGGCGGCAGTGTACCATGGAGGCAAGGGCATGACGCCCGACGGCCGAGAACACGCCGGTTATCACTCCCGCGGGCCGGCGAAAGGCGGGATGATCGGCGCACAGGCAGCGGGCGGAGGGCAAGCATGCAGGATCTCACCGAGCACTTCATCGAATTGATCCGGCGGACGTCGATGGATCTTCCCGCCGACGTCGAGGCGGCGCTGGCGCGGGCCCGGGAGGCCGAGGCGCCCGGGTCGGCGGCCCGGGGTGCACTGGAAAGCATCTTGGAGAACATCGCCCTGGCGCGGGGCAAGCCGGCCCCGATTTGCCAGGACACCGGCACCCCGATCTTCCGCGTGCGGCCTCCGGAGGGCTGGGGCACTCGGCGGCTCCGCCAGGAGATCCGGGCCGCCGTCGCCGAGGCCACCCGCCGAGCCTACCTTCGCCCCAACGCCGTGGACACCCTCACCGACAAGAACAGCGGCAACAACTTGGGGGACGCGGCTTTCCCCACCATCCACTTCGAGGAAGTGGAGGGCCAAGCCCTCACCGTCGATCTGTTGCTCAAGGGCGGAGGCTGTGAGAACGTAGGGGCGCAATACTCTCTCCCCGTGAGCGCGCTCGGCGCGGGGCGCGATCTTGAGGGTGTGCGCCGCGTCGTGCTGGATGCCGTTCATAAGGCGCAAGGCCAGGGTTGCGCCCCCGGCATCTTGGGCGTGGCGATCGGCGGCGACCGAGGCTCATCGTACGTGGCCTCCAAGGAGGCCTTGCTGCGCCCGCTCGACGACCACAACCCCATCCCCGCCCTGGCCGAGGTCGAAAGCCGTCTGACGACGGAAGCCGATCTCCTGGGGATCGGGCCGATGGGTTTCGGCGGCAAGACCACGGTGCTGGGAGTGAAGATGGCGGGCCTGCATCGCCTTCCGGCCAGCTTCTTCGTGACCATTTCCTACATGTGCTGGGCGCATCGCCGCCGGCGGATGACCGTCCAGCGCGATCAAGTCACGTTCGAATAAGGGGAGGCACCGATGCATGCGCTCCGCATCCCGATTCCCGAAGAAGAGATCCGCTCGCTGAAGGTGGGGGACCCTGTGCTTCTCTCCGGCGTCATGCTCACCGGCCGCGACGCCGCCCACAAGTGGATGGTCGAGACCTT
>DATEAV010000367.1:0-13817 GCA_035288185.1 Anaerolineales bacterium
GCCAGCGTCATGGAGATCGAGCCGTTGGCCGGCAGCCGAAGCGCATCGTCACGGTTGCCCCAATACTTGATCAGGGCGATGTTGGGCGAGGCCGCAGCCACGGCCGTTTGGGAGGCCATGCTGTTCAGTCTACCACTGGATCACAAAGGTGGATCGGGCGGAGGGGATCAGTGATTGGTGAACGGTGATCTGTGATCGGTGGACTCCATGTTGTGTCGAGGTCTCGCAACCCCGACACCCAGGGGGATCGAAGGTCTCCTGATGCCGGTGGACGCGGAGACCAACAGTCTCGCGCAGCATCCCGCGCTCTTCGGGATCGGGAGACGCTCGCCGAACTTCTGGCGCACGAAGGGGTTGCGTTGGCTAGTGCCAGGGGACCGCCCGGCTCGACACTCGGCGCTCCCCGTTGTGTCGGGGTCTCCCGACCCGACACCCCAGGGGGACTGAAGGTTTCCGGATAGCGGTGGATGCCGGGCCATCAGCCGAATGCTGTGCGGGATCGCGCGCCATCCTCATCGCGGCGATCTCAGTCTTGCACGTTTACGTCTCGATGTACGCCGCCGGAGGCTGCGCCCGGCACGCGGGTAGGGCGGGGCGTTCCTCGCCCTTGGAGCGCGCGGGCTGGCAAGGAAAAGCCCGGGCACGGAGGGTCAAAGGCGCCGGGTGAGAATGGCTGCTTCGCTTGAAAAGGCGCGCGGATGACCGTCTGCTGCGACGATGCATTTTTTCGCCGAAGCGAGGTCCGAGCCCTGAACAGGCGAGGAAGGGTCTCACTTGTCCTCCTCCCCCGGCATAGCGTAGAGTGGTGGCGAGCCCGCATCCGCAAGGAGGGCATTCATGACCAAGCTGCGCTTCTTCCCGATCCTGGTTCTGCTCGCGGCCGCATGCGCTTCCGCCCCGACTGCCACGCCAACTCCGCTGCCCACGGATACCCCGGTCCCCACGGCGACCCGCACGCCGGCCCCCACGCGCACGCCCACGCAGGAGGCTGTCTCCCCGGAGGTCTCGGAACAGCTGGAAGCCGTGCACATGTCGTTGTTCCTGATCCAGGTTGAAGCCGAGATCGTCACGGAAGCTGCCGTCCGAACAGAATCCGGGGAGCTGGATAGCGCTGGTCTCCTAGGTGTGCTCGAGAATCTGAGCACCATCACCCAGACCGTCGACCAGGTCGCGGCTGGGGTCCAGGTCCCCGATGAGGTTGCGCCGGCCTGGGAGGAGGCGCTGGACGCACATGCCGCGATCAAGGATCTCCTTGGGCAATGGCTGGACGATCAGATCGCGCCGGCCGACGTAATCACACAGATGGAGCCCGTGCGACAGGCCGCGGACGAGGCCATGGATGTCGGCTGGCAATCGATCGCGAGGCTGCTCCGAGTTGACGCGGCCGGGATCGAGGCCGCTCGCGAAGATGCGCTGGCGGAGATCGTCGAGCAGGCCTTCGTGCCGCCTCCGGTTGTGTACGCGTGCGGTGAGGGGGAAACGGAAGAAGCCGTCGCCAGCCTCACCGGACGGATCGCTTTCGTCTCCGACCGCGACGGCGACCCCGAGATCTACGTCGTCAATGCCGGCGGCTCAGGGGCGACCCGGCTGACGGAGAGCCCTGGAGGCGACTATGCCCCGTCGTGGTCGCCCGACGGGACGCAGATCGCCTTCTACTCGGAGCGTGACGGAAACGCAGAGATCTACATCATGAATGCCGACGGCTCGGAGCTCACGCGGCTTACGAATCACACGGCCAACGACTACGACCCGTCCTGGTCACCGGATGGCACCCGAATAGCCTTCCACACCCATCGCTTCCACGAGAATCCGATGGTCGCGGTGATGAACGCCGACGGCTCGGACGTGGTCCAACTGACTCCCATCGATATCGGCGGCTGGTCACCCTCCTGGTCGCCGGATGGATCGCAAATCGTCTTCAACTCGGCCCGCGGCATCGATCGGGACATCTGGCTCATGAGCGCCGAGGGGACGGGGATCGTCAACTTGACGAACGGCCGGGGTGATGACTGGTGGCCCGAGTGGTCCCCCGCCGGCGGCCAGATCGTCTTTCACTCCGAGCGGGATGGGGACTTCGAGATCTACGTCATGACGACGGCGGGCGAGGCGGTGACCCGGCTGACCCATAACCCCGCCCTCGACTATAACCCGGGCTGGTCGCCGGATGGGACGCGGATCGTCTTCACCTCCGACGGCGCGGGCAACCGCGAGCTCTGCGCGATGAACGCGGATGGTTCCGGCCTGTTCAACATCACGAGTCATCCGGCGAACGATTGGGCTTCCGACTGGGGGCCGTAGAGCGGAAGCCAGGGGGGTCCATAGGGGAGGTGGCGGGGCCAGGGGTGGACCGTGTTGGTGGATCGCGAAGTGATCGGTTACTCAGTGATCAGTGGGCTACCAAAGACATCGATCCCTAGTCACTGATCACTGTTCACTGATCACCAATCACTGCCCCATGTATTGGCCTGCCAGGCAACTGCGCAAACGGCGCCCTCAAGGGCTCGGCCCCGCGATTTCCCGGGGCCGAAAGTGGGGTGGCTGACGGGGGTCGAACCCGCAACCCCTTGATCCACAGTCAAGTGCTCTGCCATTGAGCTACAGCCACCACGCGCGGCCGCATCGTCCCGATGTCCTTCGGGAAGCGCGCCGGATTCTATCATGCCTGCTGGGCTTGCTCAAGCATGGAGCGCAAACGCGAGGCGAGGACCGGGCGCGCCACGCGCTCCTGGAGGCGCGCTTTCAGATCCTTCACCGTCACCTCTCCCGCGGCGGCCTCCTCAGGGCCCTCAATGACGGCGAGTGGAATGCCCAGCCGGTCGGCGTACTTGAGCTGCTTGGGGAGCCGATCGGCCCGCGGATACCACTCGGCTTTGAGGCCCTCGCGGCGCAGTTCGGCGGCGAGGCGAAGGCTCGGGGCCTCACGCCCCGGGTCGAACACCGTGACAAGCACCTGGGCGGGGGCAGCCCGCAAGGCGGGACGCACTCCATACTTCTCCAAGACCAAACCCAAGACCATGTCGCCCATGGCCCAGCCAGTGGCGGGGACGGGATCGCCTCCGACGTCCGCCACCAGATTGTCGTATCGGCCGCCGCCCAAGATAGACCGGTATTCGCCGCCGGCGTCACGCGCTTCGAAGACGATGCCTGTGTAGTAGTCCAGCCCACGAACGACCGTCGGGTCATACACCAGGTACTCGGTCGACCCGATCGCCTCGGCGGCCTCGAAGAATCGGACGAGCTCCGGCGAGGTCTTCCAGGCCTCTTGATCAGTCAGCATCTGTGTGAGCGCATCGAGCTGGGCGCGGCTGAGGCCGTTCTCGAACGCATTCTTCTCCCAGGCGGCTTGGGCGGTCTTCTCCCGCCGATCGATCAGCTTGAAGATCGCCTGGCGCCGCACAGGTGGGACGCCGAGGGAGTCGAGCTGAGCCTCGACCAGCTTGCGGTTGTTGACGGCGATCTGGACGACCTCCGGGCCCAGGCCGATGGAGCGGAAGAACTCCGCTGCGACGGAGGCCAGCTCCGCGTCGGCCTCGGGCGTATCGACGCCGAGCAGGTCGATGTTCCATTGGAAGAACTCTCGAGACCGCCCCTTCTGGGGGCGCTCGTAGCGCCAGAAGGGCCCGAAAGACCACCAACGGATTGGACGAGGAAGCGCCCCACTGCGCGTAGCCACCATACGAGCCAACGTCGGCGTCAGCTCCGGACGGAGCGTGATCAGATCCCCGCCCCGATCGGGAAACACGAAGGACTGCTCCTTGACAAGCTCCTCGCCGGACTTGGCGGCGTAGAGCTCGAGACGCTCGAGGAACGGGCCCTCAAACTGCTGGTAGCCGAATCGCTCCGAGACCTCTCGGATGCGCGCGTAGAGCCATTGGCGCAGGGCCATGTCTTCCGGATAGAAGTCCCGCGTCCCTTTCACAGGTTGAATAGCAGGCATGACCGTTCTCCTTACAAAGCGCGAAAGACGGCGGGGCGCACAGCCCACGCCGTCTGATCCATCGAGCGTCGGTTGCTCGGTGGGGTGGGGCTACGCGCCCGGCCCCTCCCCCCGGCTCGCCCCGAGGGCAGGGGACGGCTGGATCCAAGCATGGATGTGGACAGGCATCCGAGCGATCATGCGGGCGATTATAGCACAATGGGCCCGGGCCCTCAACCGCAGGAGCGGAGCATGCGATCGATCTCCGTCACACAACGACGACATTATGGTTCCAGCGCCGTGATCGGAACCCTAAGCGTGAGGTCGAGTCCCTCTGCCATGCGGAGGACTTCTAGAGCTTCGGTCTCGACGGGCAATGCCGTGACCTGGTCGGTGAGGCGTTCCACCTCGCTGATCAAGTCGGCAGTGGCGATGCGAGATGCCAGCCCGCGTGTCTCCTCGGTCATGGCGATGAGCTGCTCCAGGCGAGAGGCCAGGATCGCCTCAGGGCTCTCCGGATCTTGCTCCGCATCGGCCGCCCCGAGGGCGGGGCGGGTGAGGATCGCCAGGAGCCTCAGATAGGGCAAGAGCCCGAAGTCGTCGCCGGGATTCTGGGCCAGCTCATCCCCGTTCCAATCGCCGAACATCTCACCGCTCCGTCCCTCGATGATGTTGATCACGTGCTCCGAGTGTAACTTTGCCGCAACCAGGTCGCGGCTGGAAATCGCTTCGAGGGCCAGGCTCAAATGGCTGGTGAAGTGATGCAGCTGCGCCGCCAGCCCCTCCAAGACCGCTGTCGACGTGGGCGAATCCGGGACGACGTCGTGGAGGAGCCGGATCAGGGCGAGGGCCTCGAGATCGGCCGTGCCCGCGAAGCCGATGGTTCCGCGGAGAGCGGGGTCGGGGTCGGGCTCGGGCTCGATGGAGATGACCATGCCGTCGTGGGAGACGAGAAGGTTCGCGCCAGCGGGATCCGTGTAGTCGAGGGAAGCGACTCCGGACGAGGCCTGCACGGGGCCGATCAAGACAGCAGGACTGCCGGCCGTCTCGAGCCAGGCATGGTGGGACTGTCCCTGGCCGGCGGCGGGGAAGGCCGTCAGGTCGATGTGGAGGGTGTCGTCGTGGAAGTTGGCGACGCCGACAGGGATGGCCGGTGTGGGCGTGGGGATCGCTGCAGCCGGAAGAGTCGGGAGCGTTGGGGTGAGGGACGCGCCGGCGGGGACCGAGGGGGACGGGCTGTTGGCGGTTGACGAGATAAGCCCCAGGGCGAGCGGCCGGGCAAGGATCGCCACCGCTACCAGGAGGGCCACGCCCGCTCCGAGGCCAAGCCAGATCGTGCTGCGCCGCCAGTTGATGCGCGGCATGGAGAGCCCGGGCCGCCCCGCCACGCGGGTGACGTGCGCAGGCGTGGTCTGCGCGGGGATCGTCAGCCCGACGGCGTGCGCTAGATCGCGAGCGAAGTCGCCAGCCTGCTGATAGCGCGCGGCGCGATCCTTGGCGAGGGCGCGCTCCACCACTTCCCGAACTGGGCCGCTCGTGTTGGCGAGCGGTGGAGGGGGGTCGTTGAGATGCTTGAAGAGGATCGAGGCCGGGGTCTCGCTCTCACCGTCGAAGGGAAGCCTCCCGGCCAGAAGCTCGTAGACGATGATGCCCAACGAGTAGACGTCGGAGCGGGCATCCACGTGCTCCCCGCGGATCTGCTCCGGGCTCATGTAGGCGGGTGTTCCGAGGATCGTCCCCGAGGCGGTCTGGGCTATCCCTCCGGCGATACGCGCCACGCCGAAGTCGGTGAGGATAGCCTCGACGTCTGGCTGGAGTGGCAGGCCGGATCGTACGGGCGTCGACCCCGAGCGGAGCATAACGTTCGCCGGCTTGACATCTCGGTGAACGATCCCTTGCGCGTGGGCATAGTCCAGGGCGGAGGCGATGGACAGCGTCAGGCGTGCGACCGCTTCCAAAGGAAGGATTGTTCCGAGGCTGTGGAGCCCTTGAAGATACTCCGCCAGGGACATTCCCTCGAGAAGCTCCATCACGATGTAGGGGCTGCCGTCGGCGACGTCGAAATCGAGGATGTGGACGATGTTCGGGTGGCGAAAGCCGGCGACAGCCTGAGCCTCAGCCCGAAACCGTTGAAGGAGGTTTGGATCGCCGGAGAGGTGGCCGTGGAGAATCTTGACGGCGACGTTGCGGTTGAGAGTGGTGTGGAGCCCCAGGTAGACCTCGGCCATGCCCCCGCGGCCGAGCAATCTCTCGATCCTCACCTTCGAAAGGGTGCGGCCAATCCAATCTCCCATGTTTCGAGGACTCCAAACCCACCAGCCGCCCCGCGCACCCATCCACGGGAGACGCCCGACGGCCTGTGCGTCTCCTCACGCGCCCCATTCTAACCCTTTCAGGGCGGATTTCGAACCCCTCTGCGACTACCGTCGCTCTTCGGAAGCCCCGGAGAGCTCTACCGGGTCCCCCACTCGAATCCTCCCCCCGGTAACCACTCGCGCCAGCACCCCGCGCTCCCCCCGGATGGCCTCCTGAAGGCCAGGGCGAAGATCATCCATGAACGAGCATGGTGTGCAGTCCCCGGTGATCTCAAGAAGGGTCTCGCCGGCGGCGATTCGGCCCCCCAGCGGCAGGCTCTTCAGGGGGAGCCCCCGGACGAGGAGGTTTTCCCGAGCCGTCCCTGGGCTAAGGCCGAAGCGCTCGAGCGTCTCGGCTTCCATCATCAACACCTGGCGGGTGGCGCGGCCGAACGAGGCGTCCCCCTCCAGCCCTTTCCCTTCGACAGCCAGCGCCTCCGCCACTTCGCGCATCGGGCTTCCGTGGTCCGGTTTCAAGAAGAGATGATCAATACGACCAGGCACGTTCCACCTCGTCGCTCCGTGCCGTCCCCTCAGGGTCGCCCGTGTCGAGCGTGGGAGGCGGCCAACGGCAAAGCCTGTGCCCCCGGCATTGTGACGCGGGGAAGTATAGCACCGGGCCCCCGTATCCTGGCGCATTCGGCCCGGTGCGTGACCGTGGTATGCTTGGCGCCACTCCCACCTCCTACGACGCCGATGCTTGGTATCCCCTCCCTTCTGATGTTGGCTGGCGCCGGCCTCATCCTGCTCGCCCGGAGGCGGCACGAACGCGCCTGGTGGCTGATCGCCTTAGGGACGTCATTGGTGGCCTGGCTCAGCACACTTCTCTTACTGCGAGGCATCCCGTGGCTGGTGGGGGTCTCGGTCTGGCGTCCTGAGGAGCTCTTCGCTTCGCGCCTGGAGCTTGTCCTCGATGGGCAAGGGTGGCAGTTGCTCTTTGCCTCGGTGACGCTGCTGCTCTGTGTCTTGATTACCGCCGTAGAGCGCAGGCGTGAGGCGACGGCGACTGGGCGGGCGATGATGCTTGCCTACTCGGGCCTGGCCGTGCTCGCCCTCCTGGCCGGCAACCTGCTCACCGTCGCGACGACGTGGGCTCTTCTGGATTTGAGCGCGTTCGCTTTCCTGGCCACGATTCTCACGAAGGAAGACTCCGCTCGCGACCTGGTGAGCCGACTGGCTATCGACAGTGCGGGAGTGCTGCTTGTGCTGGGCGCAACGGTGGCCCAGGCCGCCGCTCCAGAAGTGGCGCAAGCCGGCGCGCCGCCATCGCCTCTCAGCGTGGTCCTCGTATCCCTGGCGGTCTTGCTGCGCCTGGGGCTCTTTCCTCCTCACTTTGCGCTCCCTACGCTTCCTGGTGTGCGACGCGGCCTTGGCACGCTTCTCCGGCTGCTGCCGGCGGCGGTCGCGTTGGCCGCGCTGGGCCGGGCGCTCGAGCAGGGCGTTCCCTCCCCAGCGCAACTGTGGCTTCGCCTGGGGGGAGCCCTGGGCGTGGTCATCGGCGGCCTCCGCTGGGTGTCGGAGGCGGAGGCCGTCGGCGGACGGAGGTTCCTCGTCCTCGGCCTCTCCGGTCTCGGCGTCCTCGCTGCGACGATGGATGGTGCTCCATCGGGAGCGGTGCTCGCCGCCACGGGCATGCTTGTCCTCCTCGTCGGGGCCGCTGTCTCGCTCAATGAGATTCATACACGCGCCCACCGGGTGTGGATCGCGCTGGCGGCGCTCTTCATCCTCGGTCTGCCGGCGACGCCGGGCGCCTTGATCGCAGGCCTCCTTCTTCGAGGGGTCCAGCTTCCCGGGGACAGGGCTGTCGCAAGCCTGGGGATTCTGGGGATGTTCTTGCTCGGCCTGGGGACGTTCCGGCGAGCGTTCGCACCGCAAACCCCGTGGGTGAGCGGAGAGAGCCTGGTGAGGCTGCTCTACAGCGCGGGCCTGCTCCTCCCCTTGCTCGGCGGCATCGGCCTCACCATCCGGGAGGGCGCAGTCCTGTCGCCAGCGGGGATCGTGCTCTTCGGGGTCCTGGCAACCACCGGCGCCCTGGGCGCAGCCGCGGCGCAACGGCTCGAGGGGCGGCGCTTCGACCGATGGCGGCGTTGGCTTGGCTACCTGGATCCTTCGCCGGTCTATGCTGCGCTGGGGATGCTGATCGGCGGGAGCATGCGCGCTCTTCGCTCCATCGGCGACTTGATCGAAGGTGAAGGCGCGATGCTCTGGACGTATGTCGTCCTGCTTATCGTCCTGCTCGCAGTCCTGGGGGGATGAGGCCGTGCCCTGGATTCGCGATCTCGCCCTGATCCCGTCCGTCGCCGCCGCCCTCACCGCAGGGTTGCTTGTCGTGCTAGACGACCGGAGGCTCACTCTGGCGACGTTGGCCGCGCAGTATCTTTTCGCTGCCTGGCTGGCGGCGGCCAGTTTGCCTCCCGGGGTTGCGGCAGTCAAGCTCGTGAGCGGCCTTCTGGCCTGCATCGTCCTCTCGATCTCTGCGGCGGCATTGGGGTGGCGAGCCCCCGGTGAGAGGGCGGGCGCGCTCCCCACCGGCCACGCTTTTCGCTGGATCGCCGTCTTCCTCGTGGCCATCGTGGCCTTCGCGGTCGGGAGAGACGGCTGGTCGGCAATCCCGACGCTCGAGCCCGTCGTCGCCCTCGGAGCAATGTTCCTTCTGGCGCTCGGGATGCTCCAGATCGGGATCTCCGAAGACACCTTGCGGGTAGGAGCCGGGATCCTCACGCTCCTCTCGGGTTTTGAAGTGGCCTACGCGGCTGTGGAACCCTCGCTGGCGGTCGTGGCGCTGCTGGCCTCAGTTCACCTGGGTGTTGCTCTGGTCGTGAGCTATCTTCTGGTCGGGATTCCGGGCGCCTCCGCAGGCCAGGAGGGGGAGGGTTGAGCGCGCCTGCGGTGATCGCCCTAGGAACGCTGGCGTCGGCCGTTCTTTCCGGGCTGCTCCGCGGGAGATTGCGCGCGGCCGCCGCGGCCGCCGCCTTGGGCTCGGCATCGATCGGCGTCTTTGCCCTTGCTGTTCGCCTTGAGCAGCCTTTTCTCGGCCTGGGGCTTTCCCTCAAGATTGGGAGCACGTGGAGCCTGCTGGGCCGTTCCCTGATCCTCGATGAGGGCAACCGGGCCGCGGTGGGGTTCCTCTACCTCGCGGCGGCCTTTCTCTTCGGCGGATCGTGGGTGGCCCGGCCCGGCCGCTACTTCCATCTGGCTGGCCTGGCGGCAGTGGGAGCCGTGGCAGCCTCGTTGATGGTCAGGCCCTTCCTATTCGCCGCCATCTTCCTCGAGCTGGCGGCGATGGGAGCCGTCCTCATCCTGGCGAGGCCGGGCAGGAGCAGCCGGCGGGGCGCCCTCCGGCTCCTGGCTCTCTACACGATGGCCATGCTCACGGCCTTGTTGGCGGGATGGCGGGTGGAGATTCTGGGGGCTGCCGGCGGGACCGTCGAGGAAGCCCTTCAGGCGACGGTCTTGCTGGGGGTGGGATTCTCGATTCTGATGGTTGTGCCCCCCTTCCATCATTGGCTTCCGGCCGAGGCGGATGCGGCTCACCCGTACGCCCTGGCCTTCGTCGCCATTCTGCTTCAGAGCGCGGGGTTGTTCTTCCTCCTTCGCTTCCTTGATGGCTATCAGTGGCTGCGCGACAACTTCGCACTCTACGAAGGCGTGCGATCGATCGGGGCTTTCATGGTCGTGGCCGGTGGGTTCATGGCGGCGGCGCAGGCCACCTTCTCACGCACCGTGGCCTATGCCCTGATCGCAGACCTGGGCGTTGCGTTGATCTCGATCGGCGGCCGCACTCCCCAGGGATATCAGCTCGCGGTCGGCCTGCTGACAGCCCATGCCATCGGGCTGGCGGTGTGTACGCTCGGCCTCACGGTACTGCGGAGCCGCACGGACGGGGATCACGTGGCAGCGTTACGCGGCACCGGCCGGAAAGCTCCGCTTGCTGCGGCAGCCGCATTTGCCGGGCTGCTCTCCCTGGCCGGGTTCCCTCTCACGGCAGGGTTCCCCGTGAGGTGGTCCCTCCTGCAAAGCCTCGAATCCGCCGACCTCGCCTCGTCGCTGGCTATTCTTGTGGGCGCCTCAGTGGTGGCGGCGTCGGCGTTGCGTTGGCTGGGAATCCTGATCGCTGAAGAGGCAGGCGGCGAAACGGTCCAGCCGATTGACGAACGCATCTTCCTCGCAGGCGGTGTGTTCTTCTGCGTGCTTTTCGGAACCTTCCCTCAGCTGTTCGCCGGGGTCTTCGAAGCGGCCCGCGGGTTTACCAACCTCCTCCCTTGAGCGCGCTCGCGCAGGCGCCACCGACTCTCTCCCTGGAGCAGAGCATGGCCGAGGCGCGCTCCGAAGCCCCCATGCTATAATCCTGCGCGTCTCAGAGGAGGCCGATTGTGGAGCGGGTAGGCGTGGACCAGCGGTTGGAGTGGCTCGACGAGCAGCGGCGCAAAGACACCGCTGCGCTCGACCGCCTTGAGAAGCGCCTGATCGGCCTTGAAGAGCAGGCGGCCAAGGGCGCCCGTCAGGCCCAGGAGATCGCCAGCGAGGTCGCCCGCCTGGCGGCCCTCGCCACCCGGATCAATCAGTTCGATGACGCTCTCACCAAGCACCGCCAGGAGGTCTCGCGGCAGCTCCATTCCGCTGAAGAGACTCGCAGCGGCAAGGAGAAGTCGCAGGAGCAGGCGCGAAAACGCGACCAGGGCGAGGTCACCTCATCGATTCAAGAGCTGAAGTCGGAGCTCAGCCTCCTGGACGAGATTCGCGAAGACTTCAAAGCCCGGCGGGAAGAGGAGAAAAGGATCAGCCGAGCGGTCGACACGTTGGCCAAGAAGGCGGAGAAACTGGAGACCCGCGACGAGGACCGCGCCCGATGGATCCTCTCGTCGGAAGACGGACGAAAGCAAGACCTCAAGCGGGTGACCGACCTTCAGGTGGAGGTCACCGACTTGCGGTCGCGGGTGGATGCTGCTCGTGGCACGCTCGACACGGTTGAGGATCGGATGCGCCGGGCCGAGGTGCGGATCGCCGAGATGACCGCCGGAGAGAGCGAGCGCCACGAAGCCATGGCGCTCTGGATGGATCAGCAACACCTCCGGGTGGTGGACTTCGAGCGCACCACGAAGGATTGGGGCCGGCACTTCGAGGCTTTCGAGAAGATGGCCGCGGAGCTCGAGCGACGAATGCTGACCTACGAAGAAACCTACCGGGCCCTGCGCCAGCAGCGCGAGGAGCTCAACGGGTTGATGGAGCGCCTCGAGCGCCGGATCACCGAAG
Source organism: Anaerolineales bacterium (assembly GCA_035288185.1). GTDB lineage: Bacteria > Chloroflexota > Anaerolineae > Anaerolineales > E44-bin32 > DATEAV01. The sequence goes on from DATEAV010000367.1 coordinate 11,524, forward strand.
TCGGTGAGATGCAGCGCCTCTCGGAAGATCGGTTCAAGCACGAGTGGTCCACCTTCCAGGCCGACGACCAGAGGCGTTGGAACACCTACAAGCTCAGCCGCGACCAAGTGTGGCGGGAGCACGACCGGCACCATGAAAAACTCGGCAAGGACCTGGAGAGCCTGGACGCCGCGCTCGGGACGCTCCGTGAGCTGGGTGGAGCCACCCAGGAGCGTCTGCTCGCTCTGATCGCCCTCTTCCGCGAGTGGACGTCGGGGTAGCCCCGGCGCGCCACTGCGGCAAGGCACGTCGTTCTTCGCTCGCCCCATGCGCCTCGCAGGAACCCCCTTGCGGTCTTCTCGATGAGAGTCCTGGGAACTGCCGGGCACGTCGATCACGGGAAATCGACCCTCGTCCGCGCCCTCACCGGAATCGATCCGGACCGGCTGCGCGAAGAGCAGCAACGCCAGATGACCATCGATCTGGGCTTCGCGTGGATGACGCTCCCCGGCGGAGAAGAGGTGGGCATCGTCGATGTCCCCGGCCACCGCGACTTCATTGAAAACATGCTTGCGGGCGTCACGGGGATCGACGCCGCCTTGCTGGTTGTGGCGGCCGACGAGGGCGTGATGCCGCAAACAAGAGAGCATCTGGCCATCCTCGATCTGCTCGAGGTCCCGCGAGGCGTCGTCTGCCTGACGAAGATCGATCTGGTGGACGATCCGTCCTGGCTGGCGTTGGTGAGCGATGAGGTACGCGAGCTCCTGGCGCCGACGCGTCTGGCCTCAGCGCCTCTGATACCGGTCTCCGCTGTGCGGGGCGACGGCCTCGACGATCTGCGGGCGGCGTTGGCGGGCGCGCTGAAAGAGGCGCCGCTGAGAGCAGATCTGGGAAAGCCTCGGCTTCCCATCGATCGCGCCTTCACGATTGCCGGGTTTGGCACGGTCGTCACGGGCACGCTTTCGGACGGCTCGCTCGCCGCGGGACAGGAAGTGACCATTCTTCCGGACGCCCACCGGGCCCGGATCCGGTCGCTGCAGACCCACAAAGCCCGGGTCGAGCGAGCGGTCCCAGGGAGCCGTACTGCGGCCAACCTGGTGGGGGTCGAGGTGCGTGATCTCGAGCGCGGCGATGTGCTGACGCTGCCTGAAACGTATCCTTCCACCCGGGTTCTCGACGTACGCTTCCGTCTTCTGCCGGAACCCTCAGCGCCGCTCCGCCACAATCAGGAGGTGAAGCTCTTCTTGGCCTCGGCCCAGCGCTTGGCCAGGGTCCGCGTCCTGGGTATGGACGAGGTCCCACCGGGTGCAGAGGCCTGGCTGCAGCTCGTGATCGACAGGCCGATCGTCGCCGCGCGTGGCGATCATTTCATTCTGCGGCGGCCTTCGCCGGGGGCGACGCTCGGCGGCGGCCGCGTGGTCGACGCGAGCCCCGCCCGGCTCCATCGGCGGATGAACCGGGCCGCGCTCGAGACCCTCTCACGGCGAGCTCAGGGAAGCGCTGGTGAGATCCTGGCCCAGTCGATCCAAGTTCTCGGCCCCGGGCCGCTGCGGGCGGCCGTGGAGAGGGCCGGGCTTGGGGATGAGGCGGCCGCGGAGGCGATCGCCGAGTTGGAAGGCAGCGGCCGGCTGATTATGCTGGGCCAAGGAGCCGGTGAGGCGCGAGCGGATACGATCGTTGTGACGAGGGAGGCCTGGCAGGATCTCACCCGGAGAATGCGAGATGTGCTGGGCGCCTACCACGCGGCAAACCCGCTGCGTTTGGGAATGCCGCGCGAGGAGCTCAAGAGCCGGCTGAGAATGCATCCCCGGGCCTTTGCAGCCGCCGTAGAGACCGCCAGCCGGGAAGGCCTGGTGTTCGACCGCGGCTCGCGGCTCGCCCTGCCGGAACACCAGATGCTTCTCTCTCCCGGTCAGAATGCTCGCGTCGAGGCGTTGCGTTCGCGGTTCCGCGCTTCTCCCTCCACGCCTCCTTCCGTGAAGGAGTGCCTGGAGGAAGTCGGCGAGGAGGTTTGGGCCCACCTGGTCGAGAGCGGGGAGTTTGTTCTGCTTACGGCCGAGGTCGTGTTTGAGCGCTCGGAATACGAGGCCATGGTAGGCAAGATCCGAGAAGCCCTGGCCGATGGCGCCACGATCACTGTCGCCGAGGTTCGCGACCGGTTCAACACGTCACGCAAATTCGCGTTGGCCTTGATGGAGCATCTGGATGCCACGGGTGTGACGGTTCGCGAAGGGGATTTCCGCAAGCTCGTTCGGGCGGCAACGGAGGGCGGTGAAAAGGGGTAAGCCGCGGCCGAAGCGATCGCGCTCGCGGTG
>DATEAV010000368.1:0-2459 GCA_035288185.1 Anaerolineales bacterium
CACCAAGGTGAGGATGCCGGGGGCGCCTCCAAGAGTGAATGCACCCCAGCCGACGGTCTCGGTGATGGCCGAGTCGCCCATATCGAGCCCCGCGTCGGCCGCTGCGTATCCCGGTAGGTATAGTCCATCGACCGCGGGCGCCGGGGCAGTAAACCATTCATCGCCCAGGCCGCTGACGCGTATCCCAAACTCGATCCCATTGCGCGCCATGGCGGTGACGATGGTGCTGGCTTCGATGTTCGCGGCCGGGTCGGCGATCGCCTTGCCGCAGGCCATCGCCAGGCCGAGGAAGAGCAGGTTGTGCCCAACCAGGTAGCGGAGAGTGGGCAGTGCACGTTCCGTGGGAATTGCCGCCTCGCAGATCGCCACGGCCATGGCATTGGCGAAGAGACTGGACGAGGCGCTGTGACGATTATGCAGCTCGTCCCCCATCTGAAGGGCTTGAACAATGATAGGGCTCAGCTCCAGGCCGCCTCGCCGCCGCAATGCCTCTCGCAATGTGGGGGCCCAGACGTCTCGCCACAGCCGCAAACCTTCCAGGGCCCCTTCACTGAATTCGCCGAACTGCTGGCGCCCTTCCACCTGGCGGCAGACCGCCCGATTTCCGAAAGCACGGTTCTCGACAACCCAGACCGGTGACGAAGGCGAAATCGTGCCGGCCATCGGCCCCACCGCGCCATGGTGATGGTTTGGCTCCAGCCGAATCTCGCCGGCGTCGAGCAGGGCGCGTACCTCCTCCGGCCGGTCGGCCCATCCTTCATACATCACCTGGCCGATGATCGCGCCTTGTTGCGCGCCACACATCCTTTCCCATTCAATCGGCGGCCCGGAGTGCGTGATCCATTTCCCCTGCATGCCCGGCATCACATCGGCTGCCGGGGCGATGTCGACGAGGAGCGGATCCCCCAGGGTGAGCCGGCGCACCGCCTCCTCATTGGCGGCCTGGATTCTCTGCTTGATGTCCATTCGACAACCCTCCCTCCTCTATGGTTGGAGGAGACGTGCGGCAGTGGTCTCGCCAGGCACGCTTGGCGCGTGGAGGCGGCAGGTTGACATCATGCCCACCACCACCCCAGTGAGCAGGTCCCAACCCGTGGAGTGCCCCACGGCGGTCAGCTGCATCGCCAGCGCTCCCATGCGGTGGCGGGGGCCGCCGAACAGGAGAGCATCGACAAACTGGTGGAGCGCGGCGGAGGCGTGGCCGCCGGCATGGTCCCGGAGTAGGGTGTAGCTGATCTGGTTGGTGCGCCGCCTCGACCGGCTCAGGAATAGGTTTAAGTCCCTTCGTTTCAGGCGGCCCTGGCTGGCGTCGATATCCCTCAGCCTCCGGAAGGAATACAGAAGGCCGCCAACGAAGTCGTCGCCAGAGGGGGTCAGACCTTCGCCAAGCCCAACAAGCTCCTCCGCGCAGTGGAGTGCGGCCGGAAGTCTGGCGGCCAGGCATGCATCGAGCACGTCGCGGATCGCCGGCCACGCGCGCGATAGAGAAGGGCTCGGCGCGGCGATTGAACGCGGACCAAGAGAGCTGTCGATGCGCCCCAGGATCGCAGGAAGAAGGCGACCGAAGCCCGAAGGCGACGGCAGGCGCGCCAACAAGGGGAACGCGGTGACGAGACGGACGGAGAGGGGTGCCAGCGATGTGATCCGTTCGTGGCACACGGGCGCGACATCCCACACGGAGGCGCTGGAGAGATCGAACGCCAATCGTTGACCCAAGTCGAGTCGGCGACCGCTGACCGCGTAGGTGGCATCGGGCTCTACCTGCGGGAGGGGGCCGACCACCTGAACGCCTCGCCGATGCAGAGTGGCGCGTTCGTTGGCCAGCCAGAGAAGGGCCCGGCCTCCACTCATCAAGTAGATCGCGCTCGACGTCGAGGCAAGGACGCGTCCATGCGAGCCCGGCGCAAGGGCTGAACGGGCGAGCTTGCCCAGACGAACGACAGGGCGCGGAGGCGGGGGCTGGCCGAATCCGTTGCGCATGGCTGGGGGCTCGCCGGCAGGAGAAGTCCCCGTACCGGCGAGCCCGAGCACGATCTTTCGATGGCCCTACTGCGGGCTTCCGATCACTCCCTGGACGAACCAGTCCACGGTGCTCATGTCACCTTCGCTCAAGACCTCTCCTTCCGGGATCCTCACTGTCCCATCCTGATCCACAATGGGACCCGCGAAGACCGTCGTGTTGCCCGCCTCGATATCGGCTCTGGCCTGGTTGACCCGATCCTGAACTTCCTCGGGGACGTTGGGTCCGAACGGTGCCATCGCCATGCATCCGTCGGCGATGCCGCAGCGAAGGAAGATCGGCGTCCAGGTCCCGTCGACAACGGTGGAGGTGAGCCAGGTCAGTGTGTCGCCGAGGGTGTAGCCGATGCCGGTGATCCAGTACTCCGGGGCATATTGCTGTGCGGCCAGGGACTGAAAACCAATCGAGTAGACGCCGCGCGATTCGGCCGTCGACAGGA
>DATEAV010000369.1:0-8601 GCA_035288185.1 Anaerolineales bacterium
GGTGCAGGAAGCGGAGAGGATGGCGATGTCGTGATCCACACCCGTCGGCCAGGTCTCGAAGACGATCCAGTTGCCGTCGAGCGACCACTGGGGCTCGGCCATCGGGTAGGTCGAGCGGGGGCCGCTGGGGCAGATCGGGGCCTCGTAGTAGCGGCCTTCGCTGTAGTCGATTGCCACCAGCCGCGAGATCCCGCCGTTATCCTGCTCGAAGAGCACCAGGCTGCCATCCGCCGACCATTGCGGGCTGCTGTCTTCACGGGCCCCGCTGCGCGAGAACGAGCGCGGCGAACCGCCGGTGCTGGACATGATCCACAAGGTGGAGATCTCGGCGCGCAGGCTGGTGAAGACGATCTCCGTCCCGGTCGGAGACCAGTCCGGCTGGCTGTCCCAGGCCTGCGTGCCGCCGCTCAGATTCACGAGGTCTGAGCCATCGAGATTCATCGAGTAGATCTGGGCGCGGCCGTCGCGCAGCGAGGTGAAGGCGATCTGGGTGCCGTCGGGCGACCAAGCCGGATCAAAGTCCCCTCCCAGGGGGATCGTGGGCAGCGCGTGCAAGCCGCTGCGATCGATGTTGATCACCCACAGGCTCGACCCCGGATAGCGCTCCGTATTGCCGGGGCAAGGGGAGGTGAAGACGATCTGGACCCCCTCCGGCGACCAATCCGGCTGGCAGGCTCCGTCTTGAAGATCGGTCAACTGAACCAGACCGGTCCCGTCCAGGTTGATCAAGTAGATCTGAGGGGTGCCGCCGCGGTTGGAGGCGAAGGCGATAAGCCCACTGCCCCCGCCGGTGGAGGTCTGCATCGGCGTCGGCACGAGGCTGGGGACCGGCGTCTCGTCGCCGTTGGGTGAGGCCGTCGGACCGTTGATGATCGGGCTCGGCAAGAGGAGCGAAAAGCCGCGGGTCGGGGTGGGAGGGTCAGCGGTCGAGGTCGCGGCATCGGTCGGCGTAGTGCTTGGGGCTCCCCGGGTGCCGCTGAGCCAGGCAGCGAGCTTGTCGGTGAGCTCGGGAGCGGCGAAGGCGGCCCCGGCCAAGATCGTGAGGAGGGTCCCGCCGAAGAAGATGTAGACGGGCCAGGGCTTCGGTCGCCGCCTAGTAATCCGAACAGGGTGGGACCGCGTCCCGCTCAATCCGGGTGGCTTGGCGCCTGTCGCCATCGTCGGCTCGAGATACGGGTAGTTGCGCACGAGCGTCGGCCGGCTGGCGCCGGCGCCGGCGCTGAGCGCCGCGGCAAACTCTCCCAGGGATTGGTAACGATCCTCCGACCGGATCGCCATCGCCTTCTCGATTGCCCGGGCGGTGCCCGGCGTGAGGCCCCGGGCGCGGTCGTGCAGCGGCGTCAGTTGGGCGCGGCCCATCGCCCGCTCCAGCGAGTCCTCCGGCACGGCTGCGGCCAGCACGGCATAGAAGGTCGCCCCGAGGGAGTAGACGTCGGTGCGCGGGTCGGTGCGGCCAGTGCCGTATTGCTCCGGCGGCGAGAAGCCCGGCGTCATGGCCTTGGCGCCGGTCTCGGTGTCGCTGGATGCCGGGCCCATCTTCGCCAGGCCGAAGTCCACCAGGATCGCCCGCCCTTCGGGGGTGATCTTGATGTTGCCCGGCTTGATATCGCGGTGAACGATCGGCGGCGTTCGGGTGTGCAGGTAGACGAGGGCGTCGCAGATCTCGACGAACCAGGGCAGGGCCTCCTGCTCCGGCACGGCGCCGCTGCGCTCGAGCCGTTGCCGCAGGTCCTCTCCCTCGATGAAATCCATCACGAGGTATTGGCCCTGGCCCTCAATCACAAAGTGATCGGTCACCCGGGGGAGATTGGAATGACGCAGGCTGGCCAGAATGGTGGCTTCCTTCTGGAACTGGCGGGCATACTCCTCGGTAGTAAACAGGTTCTCCTTGACCGCCACCGAAACACCGAGGTTAATATCGAAAGCCCTGTAGACCGCCCCCATCCCACCGGTGCCGAGGGTGTTCTCGATGCGGTAACGATGATGGAGGACCGATCCGGGTTGCAGAGGCATGGCGAATTCCGCCCGCCCCTCCGGGGCGGGCACAGGCAATTGTAGCAAAACGGTGAACCTTTGACCACCCTCCCATCCGGCCCACCGCTCTTTTGTCATGAGATTGAAAGGTCGCCGCAGGGCCGCTCCGGCGAGAATGGAATCGACGATGGTCGAGGCGCGGGACGAATGCCTAGCTTTTTCCTCTTGATCCGGACTCGGTCCGTCGCCGCCGGGACGAGCCTTGTCCTCTTGGCGTTCCTGGCCGGCATACCCGGGCGCGGACCCCGCGCGTTCGCGGCCGTTCAGCCTCCAACGGCCACCCCGGCATCCACGATCGCCACACCTTCGGCGTCCCCGACGCCCGCCACGCTCAGTGCTCCGGCTCCTCTCGTCATCGGCGCCTCGGTCGCTGGACGCCCCCTGGAGGCCTATCGGTTCGGCGAGGGTCGGTCCCGCCGAATGATGGTCGCCGGGATCCACGGCGGATACGAGTGGAACACGATCGCCCTCGCCGACGAGCTGATCGCCTATCTCGCCGCCCATCCGCACGCCGTCCCGCCCGAGAGGACCCTCTATATTCTGCGCGCCCTCAACCCCGACGGCGAGGCGCGCGGCCACGGCCCTGAGGGCAGGGCCAACGATAACGGCGTGGATTTGAACCGCAACTGGCCCGTGAACTGGCTCCCAAGCTGGCCGGGAGGCGGATGCTGGGGATTCCTCGAGATCACGCCGGGCCGTACTCCGGTTTCCGAGCCGGAGACCCGGGCCCTGATGCACTTCGCCTTCGACACCGAGCTCGATGCCCTGATCAGCTACCACAGCGCGGCACTCGGAATCTTCCCCGGCGGTTCGCCGCCAGACCCGGCCTCGGCGCGGCTGGCGGAGGCGATCGCCGCCGAGGCGCCCTACCCCTACCCGCCAATCGAGACCGGCTGCATCTACTCAGGGACCCTCCCTGATTGGGCCGCCGCCAGCGGTATTCCTGCCGTCGACCTGGAACTCTCGACCCACTGGGGGACCGACTTCGAGGTGAACCTCCGAATCCTGGAGACCTTCCTGGCCTGGGAGCCGTAGACGCCGTCCGCGCAAGCCGGCCTCCCGGCAGTTTTGAGCCCATACCCAAGGAGCCCACACCCGTGAGCATTACCGGCCCCGTCTTCATACTCCTCGCACTGGCGCTCGTGGTCCTCGCCGGCCGCCGCGCCCTTCCCCTGCTCCTGTTCTCCTTTGATCCAGGCTCGCTCCGAGTCTGGTTTGACGATACGCAGCAGTCTGCGGCGCTGGTCTCCCGTTCGGCGGCGCTGCGCGATCTCGTGGCGGCTCTGAAGTCGCTTGGCTTTCTCCCCCTGGGCCTCAAGCTGGAGAAGCTCCCACTGGGCGGCCCGGCCTACCGGGAAGTGGCACTGGCCAGCGGAGAGCGGTCAACGTTCGCCTCCATTGTCCTGGCCCGTTCGGGTGAGCCCGCCAGCTTCTACTTCTACACTCCCTTCGAGGATGGAGGCATGGTCTTCACCCGCAACTTCGCCTTCGGGCGCGAGGCGGAGGCTCCACCCATTTCCGTGCGCAATGTCCCAGGTGGCTCACCGGAACAGGTGCTCGCGGCTCACGCTGGCCGGGTGCGCGATTTCCAGGCGCGCGGCCTGAGGCCGTCCGCCTCGTGTTCCCAGCAGGGGAGGCTCGACGCAACCCGGGCCTTCTACGCCTCGAACTACGCGCGGCGGGGCGTTGCCTACCTGAGGTCGCCCGACGTCCTGGCCTTCTTCTTCATGCTCGCGGTGCTCGCTCTGGCGATTGTTGCGGCCACGTTCTAGGGCAGAATCGGGGGACGAGAACGGGAGAAGCCGGGGTTCTGCGAGCTCCCTCCGCTGCGCTTCAGGGGTGCTCCGCGAAACCCGGCTTCTCCTTGCGGATACGATGATCTATCGGGGTGATGAGCCCCCGAGACCAAGGATGGAGGAGCTCTCACCGCAGAGCCCGCAAAGGTCGCTGAGCCTCCTCCATTCTCTCTGCGCTCTCTGCGATCTCAGCGGTTAGGCATTAGACCTGACAGGTCTTGAAGACCTGTCAGGTCTTTCCCTTAGGCCTCAGCCGAGGCGGGCGCCTGGCCACGGCCGGAATACCAGCCCAGAACGAAAGCGCCAATTCCCGTGAGCGCGACGAATGGGAAAAGGCCAAACCAGCCTACATACGGCGTGAGGCAACCCAGCGCGAGGGCCACGGTTCCCCAGCCCGTCTTGCGCACGCGGCCTCGATCAGGCGTCAGCCGCTCGCCGACGACCTCTACCATTCCCGCCAGCCCGAAGGCGAGGGCAAGAATCAGAGCGACGGCCAGCAGGACGACAATCACCCCGAGAAATGCGAGGCCGAGGCTCCGGACCAGCGCACCGAGCCCGAGGCCGATGGCCACAACGAAGATGAAGTTCACCAGGCCGAGGAGGAACGAACGGCCTGGGGCGGTATCGGCCGATCTGCGTGTGCGTTCCACGGCCGCGGGAAAGAGCACCCCCATCACGAGGAACAGCGCGGCCAGGCAAACCACGCTAAGCACTGCGACTACGAAGATTCCGAGCATTTGATCCATCTCTTCTCCCTTCTAAATGGGTATCAACCGAGATCCGACGAAGTGATGCCTCTTGCCTTGGGCCTCTGATCCGAGACGGCGGCACTCGCCTGACGGCGCGCTTCCCTCTTCTCCTACGCGCGAGCCAGCGCGGACGATTCATCGAGCGCCTTCTTCCAGGCCTTGGGGCGCGAGTTGGCTTCGCAGCAACACACGGTGGCCGACCAACCACAGGGCTGCCGCCGCCCCGATGAGGGCGAGGATTTGTGGGAGAGGGATCGCCGGCTGCGGGACGCCCAATCTGAGGCCGGCCAGGAGGCTCATTCCCTGGGCGATCGGTCCGGATGCACCCTCCCAGATCCGTTCGGCGACCTGGACGACAAGATCCCAGCCGACGGCCGGCCAAGTATTGGATGTCAGATCTGCGTACGGGGAGAGGATCTCACCCAGCCATCGCCAGGCTCCGACCAGGGCGAGGGCTGTTCCGGCTGCCTCGGCGGCCAGGAGCCAGGCGAGGCGGCCGGATGGCCTGCGACGAGGGCGGAGCCGGCGTAGCACAGCCGGCCGAAGGTCGGTGGTCAGCGGTTCGTCGGGGAGCGTGGCCAGCCACTCAAAGACAGCCCGAAGCTCGACTGCCTGCTTTGAGCAGGCCGCGCACGAGGCGAGGTGGGCCTCAGCGCGGCGGGCTTCGGCCGGAGAGAGGCTGCCGTCCAGGAAGGCTTGTATCACTTCGGGGTCGAGGTGGGCGTTCATGTCGCTAGACATCAGCCTTCAACTTATCCGCCAGGAGCCTGCGCGAACGGAACAGGTGGCTCCGGATGTCGCTGAGGGGCAAGGAGAGTGCCTCGGCCATTTCTTGGTAGGTGAGCCCTTGAAAGTGGCGGAGCTCGATGACGGCGCGGTAGTGCGGCGGCAGGGAGCGGATGGCTTCCCGGATTTTAGAGCGGGAGGCTCGTTCATCGGCCGTGGCCGAAGGATCGATCGCCGTGGTGGACGCCGGGAGGTCGTGCTCGTCATCTAGCGGTTCCGTTGAGCGCCAATGGCTTCGCAAATGGTTGAGGCACATGTTTGCCGCCACTCGCCGGATCCAGGGCCCGAACGGCCGATCCTCATCGAAGGTCCTCAGCCTCTCGTAGCCTCGGATGAAGGAGTCCTGGGCCAGGTCTTCGGCTTCCCGGCGCTCGCCAAGCAGGCGGTAACACACATTGAAGACCGAGGTCTGGTACCGTCGGACAAGCTCCCCGTAGGCTTCGACGTCCCCGTCCCGGGTCTGGAGGACGAGGGTCCGGTCAGTTGAGTCCGGCATTCCTATAGCGTACTACAGCGGCGAATCCGGGAAAGTCGCGGTGAGACAAGACAGAGGCCCAAGGCACCGGGGTTCTGCGAGAAGCCCGGTGTCGATGCCCACTCTCGTGTTCCCGCCGGCCGTTCACACCCCGTTAGCCAGCGCTCAGGAATGGGCGCGGGGCCCTGGCCCGGATGGGGGATGGGACGATCGGCGCGTATGCGCGTCAATGGGATTGTAGAAGCCTTGCCCGGAACCGATGCGAGGCTATACTCCGCTACCGACCGGCCGCAGCGGGGCCTGCTTGGTCTGAGCGGTCCATCCGGGTCTTCGGGGATGATATGAGCCTCACCCTCAGCAAACGAGATGCCCGTTGGCTCACCGGCGCGGCTCTTCTTCTGGCAAACTTGATGCCGCTGGCCGGCGTCCTACTTCTCCATTGGGAAACTGGGGCGCTGCTCTTCGTTTACTGGCTCGAGAGCGCTGTGGTCGGGTTCTTCAACGTCGTCAAAATGGCCCAGGCGGAGGGCTCGACCACACCCGGGCCGCTCTCGGAAGGTGAAGAAGTGACCGAAGCGGATCTGGCGCAACTGGCCGAGGTCCGCCGGACGACGCAAGCGCGATCCGCGGTGCTCGGAGGGGCTTTGGGCGTGCTGCAGAAAATGGCCGAGTTGGAGATGGCTGAGCAGCGAGGCAAGGGGGTAGCCCAGAGGATCACCTCGGTGGCCAGGATCCCGTTGATCCTCTTCTTCCTGGTTCACTACGGGATCTTCATGGCCGTGCACGGCGTGTTCCTGCTAGTGTTTTTCGGGCCCCCTCGCCTGCCGTTCGGGCAGTGGGCCCTGACGACATTCCTGCTCTTCACCAGTCACGGCATCTCCTACCTGATCTATTTCCTCCACCGCGGGGAGTACCGGGCGATTTCGCCCAGCGAGCAGATGGCCCGGCCCTACGGCCGTATCTTCCTGATGCAATTCACGATCATCATCGGAGGGATGTTGATCATGGTATTCCAGGCGCCGGTGCTCATGCTGGCGGTTCTTGTGGCACTCAAGGTCCTTTTCGATCTCGTCGCCCACTACCTCTCGCACGCGCGCTACGAGAGTGTGGCTGTTCCGGTGGAGTGAACTGATTCCGCTGTCTTTCCCACGTGCGGTTCGTTTGTCCTCCGGGCAGATGATGAGCCAATGGGCGCTTGTTGGGCACGACAGTCACTGCCCGGCACCTATGCGAGGTCATACTTTGCTTCCGACCGGCCGCGGCGGCAACTCCTTTGTCGAGGCGGGCCATCCGCGGCAACGGGGACGAGATGGGGCCTAGGCTTAGCAAACAAGACGCCCGCTGGGTTACCGGGGCGATCCTCGTTGTGGCAAACCTGATGCCGCTGGCCGGGGCTCTACTCCTGCGCTGGGAAACTGGGGAGGTTCTTTTCGTTTACTGGCTTGAGAGTACTGTGGTCGGTTTCTTCAATGTGGTAAAGATGGCCCAGGCAGAGGGGTCGGGCCGAGAGGTCAATAAGGTAGACCTGGGACGTCTGGCCAAGGTCCGGCTATCCACGCAGGCACGGTCGACAGCCTCGGGAGAGAACTTCGCGGGGTATCAGAAGGTTGCCGAGGCGAAATTGGTCGAGCAGCAGCACGGGCTCACTGCCCCACCCGAGTTCGAGCAGCACGCGGCGCCGACCATCTCTCTTCTGGCCAAGGTACCATTGATCCTCTTCTTCCTGGTCCACTACGGCCTATTCATGGCTGGGTACGCGATCTTTCTGATCGAATTCTTTGGGCTGCCCACCCTGCCTGTCGGCCAGATGCTCCTGACGACGCTCCTGCTCTTCACGAGTCACGGCATTTCCTATCTGATCTACTTCCTCGGGCGGGAGGAATATCGGATGGTGTCGCCCGGCGTGCAGATGGCCAGGCCTTATGGCCGGATCTTCCTGATGCATTTCATGATCCTCATCGGAGGGATCCTCATCCAGGCCTTCCTGGCGCTGCAGCTTCTGCTCGCGCTCCTGGTCGCATTGAAGATTCTCTTCGACCTTGTGGCCCACTTCCGCTCACACGCGCGCTACGAGAGCGCAGCGGTCCCGGCGGCTTAGTCGGATAGCCCCGGACCTTTGGCCCAAGCGCCCCCGCTCAGCGCCGCCCTCGACCATACAGCCCGACTGTTCCCCGGCGGAGCCCGAAGTGCCAACGGAGCCCAAGCCGGCCGGTCAATGGAGCTTGGCTGAGGGTCTCCCAATCGTAGGATGTGACGTTAACCGGGAAAAGCCTTCGGCGGGCATGGGGATGGACGCCTCCCTTGACGTCATCCTGAGAGCCTGTGAACAAATCGAAGCAGAGCGAAAGCAGGCCCTGTCGATACATTCCTTGCGCCTAACGGCCTCCGATTCTTACACGCATCGGCCTCGCCCCGTTCGGGCCGCGAAGCCCTCCCGAAGGACACACCCACTGGCACTGCGCTGGCGCGCAGCGCCAGTGCAAGTGTGCCCAGAACCGCAGGTGCTGGGTCGGGACGATGCGGCCCGACGGGGCGAGACGGCCTGCGGCGCACCGCACACCGTCCCGGTGTCCTGCCGGGAGGTGCGGTGCAGGTGGGTGCGGGGGACGGCCCCCCATCCCCCCTGTTACTGTACCCTGGTGGAGGAACGACCGACGGGGTAGAACTTGCGGGGGATTTGCCAGTCCCGCATCCGTCTACCCCGCCGGTGTTCGGCCTGGGATTGAGGACCCCTATCCCCCCGCGCCTCGAGCGCCCGGAG
>DATEAV010000370.1:0-3071 GCA_035288185.1 Anaerolineales bacterium
GAAGCCCGGCGCGGGCGTCGTCACCTCCCGGAATCATGTGCACTATATCGCCACGGAATATGGAGTCGCCTACCTCTTCGGCAAGACCATCCGCGAGCGCGCTCGGGCGCTCATCGACATCGCCCATCCCGATTTCCGCAGCGACCTCGAACTACAGGCTCTAGAGCTCAACTACATCTAGACGCCCCGCCTCCTCCATACGAATCAAAACGCCCCTGCAACATGCAGGGGCGTTTTGCCCAGCGGCCATGGGCGGGCCCCCCTCAGCCAAACATCCCCGTCGGCTTCTCCGAGTCTGGGAGCGGCTTGGGCTCCGCGCGCGTGGGCACGGTCGCTGCCGGCGTTGCTGCCGGCGGCGCCCCCGGCGCTCGGGCGGGCTGGGGAGGCGCAGGCGGCATAGGCCCGGGAGCCGCCACTCGCTGGCGCCGGCCGAGCAGGAAGCCGAGGAATAGAAGAAACCCGGCCCCCAGAATGAGGAGCAGGCTGTGCACGAACACCCTGCCCAGGATACGGTCTCTGAGACCATCCAGGATGCTCTGCAGAAGCCGGGTAAGGGCTTCCGGCAGCGCCGCCTCCGCGAAGACCTGGGAGATCATCCCCTCCGCCAAGCCGGAGCCGATGAGGGCCGCAAGGAGCGAGAGGAGGCCCCCGATCAGAAGCGGGATCCCCCACCATCGAGCAAGCCCGCGCAACGAGCGCACCACGAGGGCCATGATGAGACCCAAGAAGGAGAGCGGGAGAAGCCAACCCCAGCTGGTGAGTGCGCGCCACAGCCGCATTTGCTCTTTCACGGCCATAACCGTGGCGGGGTCGGCGGACGGTTGCGCGGGGTCCGGTCCACCCAGGTCGATCTGGGGAGGCATCGCCCGCGCCGCTTCGATCAGCCCTTCCGTCGCCAATTCGGAGATTTGGGTCCGATGGGGTTCGGGTGGCTCGCAATATTGGATGGGCACCTCGCCGCCCGCGGAAGCGGCCAGCCCGAGCTCATCCAGTTGCTCCACGGTGCACGCAGGCCAGGAGTCCAGGATCGTCTCCACAAGCCTCGCCGCACCGCCGCTCAGGAGGCCTTGCTGGATAGGGCGCACATCCAGTTGCAGGCTGGGCGAAAGCTGCTCGTTGTCCATCCACTCGTAGAGCCCTGTGAGGATCCCGCTCACCTGGGAGCGCGCCCATTCGGGAGGGATCAGAAGATCGAGCACACGATCCACTTCGTCCGGCTCGAGGTACGACATCGCCCGAGCCAGGCTGAATTCCGGGGCTCCGCCGGCCGCCTCCGGGCTGAGCAAACGCTCAGAAACGAGTCGCCGAAGCGCCCCCGAGTCCAGCCCGCGCTCGGTGATCACGCCGGCCACCTCTTCCGGCGAAAAGAGAACACGGCCGGCATTGAAGCCCATCACTGCCAAAGGTAGCAGGAGCGCCAGGCCGGCGGCAAGAAGCACCGCAACGATCCGGCCCAGGGCCCCGGCGCAACCGCCAAGTCGGCTCATCGGACAATCCCTCCCGGCCGCGAAGCCCCGGCCTCGACCGGCCTCGGCATCGAAGATGGTCGGGTGGCAACCACCTCCCCCGCGGCGATAAAACCTGCCCCGATCCAGAACGATGCTCCCAGATGTTCGGAAAGCAGCGCCGCCCCCAGCCCCGCCCCGACTACCGGCTGGGCGAAGAACATCAGCCCCGCCAAGCTGGCGTCCAGCAGGGCCAGAGACTTGTTCCAGAGATACATCGCCGCAGCGGTCGAGACAACCCCAACATAGAGGACACCCACGATAACGCCGGGGGTGACCTCACCAAGATCGATCATCGGCAACTCCCGTGTGGCCAGCGCCAGGCTGAAGGGCAGGCCTCCCAGAAAACTCACCAGGCTCAGAGGAAGCGTCGCAACGTCACGCGAGATCCACTTGATGAGGACGGAGTAGAGCGCCCAGGTGAGAGCGGCCCCGATCAGCGCCAGGTTTCCCGCCGCCAGCTCACGATCGAGCCGAGCGTTGCGTGGGTCCAGAACAGCCAGCACTCCGATCGTAGCCAGGATCAGCCCGGCCAGGCCGGGCCGGCTCGGCCTCTCCCGCAGGACCAGCCCGGCGAAGACCACCATGAAGGCGGGTGTTGCCGAAGTGAGCAGAGAGGCGTTGGCCGCCGTGGATAGCTGGGTGCCGATGAACTGCAGGCCCACCGAGACGCCGTAGCCCAGCAGCCCGATCAGGAGCGAGAGAAGGAGCTGGCGCCGCGAGAAACGGACCCGGCTCTGCAGTGCCACGGGGACGGCGAGGCAGGCCGCCCCGAGCAGCAGACGCAGCGTAAGAAGGGTGAAAGGCGGGACGACATCCAAGACGACCTTGGTGACCACATACATGCCACCCCAAATGCTGGCTGCTGCCAGGCCAGCCGCGATCCCCGCCCAGCTCACCTTGTCCTCATGAGCGCACGATTATACGCGGGAACGCGTTTCGAGCCCCTCCGCGTTGGATCGTGCTCGTTCCTTCGCGCTTCAGAGGTTGTCCGGCAGGGGGCTTGCCGCCGGCTCCCGCCAACGACAAGCCCCCCGCCGGATTCGTGAAGGATCGTGAACGCATCGAACCCCTCCTGCTGATCCGCTAGTCGAAGCCCGCACCTCGCAGAAACCCGGTTGTCTTCGAAACACCGGGTTTCTCCACTCCTCTTCGCGATCCGCGCCATCCGCTGCTTGGGAACCTTCGCACGCAAAACCGAAGGGGCGCACAGTGTGCGCCCCTTCGCTGACCTTGAGGCTTTCCTTGCTTCGGAGATCCGTGGCCCGCGCCCCATCTGCCCATCGGCGAGAGGCCCCTCGTCAGGACAATCCCCCCATCGAGCCTGTGAACAAATCGGATCACAGCGAAGGCAGGCCCCCAGTCGATACGTTTCTGGCGCCAAGAGTCCTTCGTTTTTCACGCACTTCTGCCTCACCCCCCCATCCCCTGTTACTGTACCCTGGTGGAGGAACGACCGACGGGGTAGAACTTGCGGGGGATTTGCCAGTCCCGCATCCGTCTACCCCGCCGGTGTTCGGCCTGGGATTGAGGACCCCTATCCCCCCGCGCCTCGAGCGCCCGGAG
>DATEAV010000371.1:0-3109 GCA_035288185.1 Anaerolineales bacterium
GGATCGGCGCAGGCACTCCCGGGAGGCTCGCCCCGCCATCTCCTTGGGAGGCGTCGAAGGTGGGCGCATCGGGGTGCCTCTGGCGGAAGACCGCGAGCCCCTTGTTGATCAGGAACATCCTCGAGGGCGGGATGTCGGCCATCCGGGCCAGGTGGTCGCTCACCGGTACGAGGTTGCTTTCCGGCACGACGGTCAGGGGAGTGTTCCTGTTGGATGTCATGTCTCGCCTCCTGGGGTCCTTGCAGACGCGGAGCGCCCCAGCCGGGGGCTGGGGCGCTGATCTCCGTCTCGTCCGTCCGCGCGCGTCCTAGCCAAGCCCTCCGGCAAGGTGGGCTCCACTCGGATTAGCGTCGCGGAGATCGCGCACAGCGGTCGGTCTCGTGGTCATTGCCAGCAGTCTACCAAGAACCGGCCGATCGCGCAATGCCTGCGGGCCAAGAGGTGATCGGTGATCCGTGATCCGTAGGCCCGCCGGCGAAGACGCGGGTAGGGACAGGGCGCCTATGCGCCCGGGGCGGGAGGTGATCAGTGATCGGTGGGCACTCAGGCACCAGGTGCCCAAGTGCCCCGGTGACCGATCCGCTCGTAACCGATCACCGATCACCTTCTTGACGCGCGAACGTGCGGGTTGCGGATTCGGCCGGCGACGGGAAGCGACTCCAACTACGTCCGGACGAAACAGCGAGAAGGGACGCGCTCGGTGTTGAAATGACGAAAGAGGTGACAGCGAGAGACGAGAAGCCGTTAGTCCACCGCGAGATAGAGGAAGACATCTTCGAGCGCGGGGGTGACTTCGGTGACGCCGGTAACGCGAAAGCCCCGCGCGAGGAGGGCCGAGGAAAGACGCTCGCCGGTGACGCCGGGGCGGGTGATGGCGCGCAGATGATCGCCGGCCAGGCCGGCGCGCACCACTTGCGGTAGGGCCTGGAGGGCGCGAAGCGAGGCGACCATCGGCTCAGCATGCACGTCCCAGGCCGCGCCCGGCAGCGCTGAGCGCTTGAGCGCGCCGGGCGTGTCGATCGCCAGGAGCCTTCCCCGGTGCATGATGCCCACCCGGCTGCAGTATTCGGCTTCATCCATGTAGTGCGTGGTGACGAAAGCGGTGACGCCCGACTCGGAAAGCTCGTAGATCAAATCCCAGAAGGCGCGTCGCGCCAGAGGATCGACGCCGCTGGTCGGCTCGTCGAGGAAGAGGAGGGTCGGACGGTGGACGATCGCGGTGGCCAGGGCCAGGCGTTGCCGCCAGCCAATCGGCAGATCTCCGGCCCGCGTCTTTTCGATCCCGCCAAGCCCCACCTGCGAGATCGCCTCGCGGAGAGCCTTCTCCTCGCGCACACCGTAGACGCCGGCATAGAAGGCGAGGTTCTCCCAGGCCGTGAGCTCGTCGTACAAGGCGAACTTCTGCGACATATACCCGACGCGCGCGCGAATGGCCTCCGCTTCCTTGGATACGTCGAATCCCAGCACCAGAGCCCGGCCGGAGGTGGGCCGGAGGATTCCGAGGAGCATCCGGATGGTTGTGGTCTTCCCTGAGCCGTTTGGCCCCAGGTAGCCGACGATCTCTCCAGGCCTGACTTCGAACGACACCTCATCGACGGCCGTGAAGCCATCGAAACGCTTGGTGAGACTTCGCACCTCGACCGCGGGGTCGGTCACAGCCTGGCCTCCGCTTGACCATGTGCTTCCAGGAGATCGATGAAGACGTCCTCGAGATCGGGCGGGACCGTTTGGATGTGGTGCACGGTGCAGCCTTCCGAGGGCAAGCGTTCGGCGAGGGTCTTCCGGACATGCTCCGCCGATCCGGGCGCAAGGCGGAGGCGCACGCGGTCGCCGAATACACGGGCGTCCTCCACCGAGGGGTCGGCGCGGGCAATCGTAGCCGCGCGCCGGCGCGGCTCGGCGGCCACTTCGATCATCCGGCCATCGAGTCGGGCGGCGATCTCGCCGGGGGCCCCCTCAACGAGCAGCCGGCCGCCGTCGAGAAAACCCACTCGGGTGCAGCGAGAAGCCTCGTCCATGTAGGGGGTGCTCAGGAGGACGGCGACGCCTTGCCCGATCAGCTCGATGAGCAGCTGCCAGAACGACTGCCGGGTGACCGGATCGACGCCTCCCGTGGGCTCGTCCAGGACGAGGATCCTGGGCCGGTGCACCAGCGCGGCGGCCAGGCCGAGCTTTTGCCTCATCCCTCCGGAGAGTGCATCGGCGCGCCGGGCTGCGAACTCGGCCAACCCGACGAACTCGAGGATCTCGAGGGTGCGCGGCTTCCACTCGGCTGGCGGGAGCCCCCGCACCTCGGCGAAGAACCGCAGATTCTCCAAGACGGTCATCTCGCCATACAGGCTGAAGCGTTGGGGCAGGTAGCCGAGGAAGGCGCGCGCCTGGTCCGTGTGCCGCGACAGATCGAGCCCTCCGAGCCGCACCTCGCCAGCGTCGGCGCGCAGCGCCCCACAGATCAAGCGCATCGTCGTCGTCTTGCCGGCGCCGTCGGGCCCGACGAGAGCGTAGATCTGCCCATCGTCCACCGTCAACGAGAGGCCGTCGACGGCGAGGCGATCGCCGAATGACTTGCGGAGGCCACGGGCCTCGATCTGGCCGGGCACCTGTCCCGTCACTCCTGGCCAAACTCGACGTCGGCGGGCATGCCGGGCTTGAGCTGGCCCTCGGGGTTCAGGACGCTCAACTCGACGGCAAACACCGTCGTGCGCCGGCCTTCCTCAGTCTGCACGTTTCGCGGGGTGAACTCGGCCCGGTCGGCGATGCGCACGACCTCGGCCTGGAAGGCCTCACCGGGGAACGAATCCACGCTGACCGAAGCCGGGGCGCCGACGGAGATCTCCCCGTAGCGGGCCTCGGGGAGGTAGATGGTGATCGTCAGCCGCTCGAGATCGGCAATCGTCATCACCGCCCCACCAACAACGACGACCTCCCCAGGCTCGACACTTCGGGTGAGGACCACTCCCGAGATGGGGGCATGGATGGTGAGGCGCTCGAGCTGGGCATCGGCGAGGGCGAGCTCCGCCCGCGCCTGCTCCAGGACGCCGGCGGCTTGATCCCTCGCCGCCTGTGCCTGGGAGAGGCCCGCGCGCGCCGCCTGAACCTGGAGCGATTC
>DATEAV010000372.1:0-21207 GCA_035288185.1 Anaerolineales bacterium
CCAGGTGCACTATTCCCAGGAGACGCGGATGTATGCCCTGCTGGCTCTGGTGCTCACTGCGGCGACGTGGGTCTTCCTTCGCGCCCTACGCAGCGGGCATGCGCGAGACTACGCGGCCTTCGGCGTCCTGGCAGCCTGCGCGATGTATGCGCACAACCTCGCCTTCACCTACCTGGTTCCACTGAGCCTCATGCCTGTTCTCCAACGGCGATGGCGCGAGGCGCTGCGAACGCTGGCTGCGGCCCTGGCAGCACTCCTGCTCTATCTTCCCTGGCTGATCCAGGTGCCGATGCAATTGGCCCGGGTGCGAGCCGCCTACTGGGTGGAGCCGCCGGGAGCCGCCGCGCTCGTCCGGACGCTGCTCGTCTATGTGAGTGGGCTGCCGGTGGAGGAGTGGGCGCTCCCGATTGTGCTCGCCTGTGCCATCCTGGTCACCGTCATCGGGATGTGGGCGCTGGTTCGCAATGCGGGGTCGCCCAGGGGGGATCGGGTGTCTGCCTCGTGGATGCTCTACCTGGCCACGGCCCCGGTTGGCGTAATGTTCTTGGTCTCCCTCTTTCAACCGGTCTACCTCGAACGCGCACTACTTCCTTCGGGCGCAATGTTCCTCCTCTGGCTGGGCTGGGCCCTTTCGGGCGCCGGCCTCGGGCGCATCTTCCGCCTCACCGGCGTGGGGGCGCTCTTGCTTGCCTTTGCCCTCGGGCTCGCGAGTTTCTACTCCTACCAAGGCTTCCCCTATGCGCCGTTCGATGAGCTGACCGCCTACCTGCGCGCTCACCGGGGAACTTCGGAAGTGATCCTGCACAGCAACAAGATCAGCGCGATCCCGGCCGTCTACTACGATCCCGGCCTCGACCAGGAATATCTCGCCGACCCGCCAAACTCGGGCTCCGACACCCTGGCCCGGGCCACCCAGGAGGTGCTCGGCCTCCTGGCGGAGCCGGACGCGGCCGGGGCTGTGGGCGAGGCCGAGGGGGTGTGGTTCATCATCTTTCCGCGTGAGATCGAGGACTACCTCACGCTTGGGTTCTCTGAGCACCCGGCGCTCGCCTGGCTGGAGGCTCGCTACTCGGTTGAGCGCATCGAGGAGTTTGGGGAGCTGAGGGCCTACCACTTCATCAGGCCCGAGCGGGTGCAGGAATGAGGCGAAGGCGCCGCCTGATCGTTGGGCTCCTCGGCCTGGCCGGGATCGGATGGCTGGCAGCCATCCTCGCGGCATACTATGTGCTGCACAAGCCTCTTGGCCCGGACGAGGCTCTTGGTATGGCGAGCGCACTGGCTGATACCTTGCTGGCGCTCGCCATCCTCACCGCCGCCGGAGGCCTTGGCCGAAGGCTTGCCGGGCAGCTCCATCCTGATCGGCTGTGCGCGCTGAGCCTGCAGGCCTCTCTCGGCCTTGGTGTCTTCTCTCTGGTCCTCCTGGCGCTCGGCGTCGCCGGAGCGATCTACCCCTGGGTGGCGTGGCTCATTCTTCTGGCAGCTCTGATCCTCTTCGCTCGTTCGGCGCGGGGTTGGCTCGCTGGCTGGCTGGAGCTGCTTCGAGAGTGGCGGGCGGCCTCCGGGTTTGTGCGCACGGTCATGGCCTTGATCGCCGTCGTCCTGGCTGTGAGTCTGATGGAGGCGCTTGCGCCGCCGATCCACTTCGATGCCCTTGTCTATCATCTGACGCTGCCCCAGGAATTCGTGCGCGCGCACGGGATCGCGGCGACGGGAGGAAGCCCCTACTGGGGGATGCCTCTGGGGACGGAGATGCTCTACACGTGGGCGCTGGCGCTCGGACGCGTTCAGATCGCGGCCGTCCTCGGCTGGATGATCGGCGTGGCATGCCTGGCCGGGGTGATCGGTCTCGCCAGAACATTTCTCGGCTCAGCGGGGTGGGTGGCCGCCGCCGCGCTCCTGTCTGGCGAGACGCTGGCCTGGTCGCTGGGTTGGGCGTATGGGGACTGGACGGCCGCGCTTCACGGCATCGCGATCCTCATTGGGCTGGATGCGTGGCGCCGCGAGCAGGGAGATCGCGCCCCAGCGGCGGCCGGTGCGGCGGCGGCCTTCGCCCTTGGAGCGAAGTACGCCGCGGGACTGGGGATGGTGGGTGGTGCGATAGCGCTCGTGGTCCTTGGCCGGAGAGCGTGGCTGCGCCCCCTGACGCTTTTCGTCGCGGCGGCAGGCTTGATGAGCGCGCCGTGGTTTCTCAAGAACTGGCTGTTTGCGGGCGCGCCGCTCTACCCCGTCATCGGCGCGAGCCCTTGGATCGACCCGGCCCAACAGGCGTTCTACCGGGGGGGCTCGGGGATGCCTGGAGTGGCCGCGCTCCTGTTGCCGATCGCCGCCACTCTTCGGGGAGTAGAGGGCGCGCCTGGCTTTGCCGCGAGCCTGGGCCCACTCATGCTCGGCCTCACCCCCGCGGCCCTTCTCCTGCGCCGCAAGGAGTTGGGCCTCGCGCGGCTTGCCGCCGTTTTCCTCGTGGCCGGATGGATCACCTGGGCCATTGCAGGCCTGCTTTCCATCCAGCTCGTCCAGTCCCGCCTCTACTACGTGATCTTCCCGGCCTGGGCCGTCGTCGCGGGAGCCGGTTTCGCCGGCCTGTCGAGACTACGCCTGCCCCGGCTTCGTTTCGGCTTGCTGGCGCGAGCGATGGTGATCCTGTCGCTCGGGCTCTCGGCCATTGGATCGTCGCTGGATCTTCTGCGCAGCCGGCCGCAGGAAGCACTCCTTGGGCTGGAGAGCGAAGCGAGCTACCGCGCCCGAAGGCTGGGGCTGTTTGAGCACGCCATGCAGGCGATCGCCGATCTCGGCCCCGAAGTATCGGTGATTTCTCTGTGGGAGGCGCGCGGCCTTGGGTGCCGCCCGGCGTGCATTCCCGATTACTGGCTTGATCGGTGGCATCTCGCCAGGTTGAGCCTGAGCGATCCGGGCGCGATCCTGGCCCGCTGGAGGGAGCTGGGCGCGACCCATCTCCTGGTCTACCGTGCCGGGCTTGAATTCGTACGGGCCAACGATGATCGCTACACCGAGAGTGATTGGGCAGCGCTGGATCGGCTGCTCGGGGATCTACCTCTCGTCGAACGAATCGGCGAGGCCTACGAGCTCTACCAGGTGAGGTGATGAGCCGGGTGCGCTGGCTGGCGTTGGCAGTGGGGGGAATCGTCGTCTACGGCCTGGCCGCCGTGTGGGTGCGTTCCCCCGGCTACATGGATGCGGACTACTATGCGGCAAACGCGACCGAGATCGTCCGAGGTCATGGTCTCCGAGAATCCTTCCTGTGGAACTATCTCGACAATCCCACGGGCCTGCCTCATCCCTCGCATCTCTATTGGATGCCACTCACAAGCATCGTCGCCGCGGCGGGGATGGCCCTATGGGGGGAAGGCTTCCGTGGAGCGCAGCTTCTCTTTGTCCTGCTGGCGGCCGCGTTGCCCGCCGCGACGGCGGCGCTCAGCCTGCGGACGGTGCGCCGTCCGGCCTTCGCCTGGCTCTCCGGATGCCTGGCCCTCTTCCCCGGGTTCTTCCTCCCGTACTTTGTCACGACCGACAGCTTCATCCTCTTCGCCTACACCGGGGGCCTCGCTCTCTGGCTTACGGCTGAGGCGTCCGCC
This sequence comes from Anaerolineales bacterium, assembly GCA_035288185.1. Lineage (GTDB taxonomy): Bacteria > Chloroflexota > Anaerolineae > Anaerolineales > E44-bin32 > DATEAV01. Next base: position 3,594 of record DATEAV010000372.1, read on the forward strand.
CGTCCGTCTGGCGGGCTCTGGCTTGCAGCAGGCGCTGCCATCGGGCTCTCCCATTTGGCCCGCGCCGATGGCGTCTTGCTTCTCGTTCCGGCCCTGATGGCAGCCCTCGGCGCCGAGCGACCCAGAGGTCGGGCGCTCGGCGCCCTGTTTCTCGGATACCTGGTGGTGATGGCAGGCTGGTGGGCGCGCAATATCGCGGCCACGGGTGCGCTCCTTGCCCCCGGCATCAGCCGGACTCTCTGGCTCACGCGCTACGACGAGCTCTTCGCCTACCCGGGAAGCCTCCTCACCCCCGGCCATCTTTGGTCGAGCGGCCTCGGGGCCATCCTGGGCGTGCGGGCGCAGGCGCTCGGCGAGAACCTGATGACGCTGATTGCGGTGGACGGGCTGGTGTTTCTGCTGCCCCTCATGCTAACCGGCGCCTGGCACATGCGCCGCCACCCACTCGTTCGCGCCTCAGGCGTCTATGCGGGCATCCTACTGGTCCTGATGTCTGTGGTGTTTCCATTCCCAGGCGCGAGAGGCGGCACCTTTCACTCCTCGGCGGCACTGTTGCCCGTGCTCTGGACGCTGGCCCCTGTGGGTCTCGAGAAGGCGGTGGGCTGGGGAGCCCGGGTACGGAGATGGCCGGCGGAGCAGGCGCACAGGGTGTTCGCCACGGGGGCGGTCGTTCTTGCCGCCGCGCTCACAATCGGCCTCTACGTCCCCAAGGTGATCGGCCCTCGAGCCGCCCTGCCGATGTGGGATGTGAGCCAGAGGGCTCATGCAGAGGCGGCCGAGAGACTCGCCGCCCTCGACGCCCACCCGGGCATCGTGGCTATCAACAACCCCCCCGGCTTCCACCTGGCCTCCGGGCTGCCCGCCGTCGTGATCCCCGATGGCGACGCGGCCACCCTGCGCGCCGTCGTAGATCGATTCGGCGTGAGCTGGGTGATCCTGGACGCGAATCACCCGGCGGGGCTGGGGGCCCTCTACGCTGATCCCGAATCCGCGGCGTGGCTGGAGTTGGGAGCCTCGTTTCGCGACGAGCAGGGGAGGGAGATCTTCTTGCTGCGGGTCGTCTCCTCGGGTGGTGACGGATGATCCGGTTGCGCCGGTATGCTTCCATCGCCGCAATCGGGCTTTCGGCCGTCTCCCTCGGCGGCTATCTGTGGTTCAGCCTGGAGACGTATGGGCTCGGCCTCCCCCTCGATGACGCATGGATCCATCAGACCTACGCCCGCAATCTTGCGGAGCGAGGGGAATGGGCCTTCTTGCCGGGCGAGCCCAGCGCAGGTTCGACGGCGCCGCTCTGGGCCGCGCTTCTCGCCTTCGCCCGGGTGGCCGGGCTGGGCCCCGTCGCCGCGACGTTCGTCTTTGGCGTCACGGCGCTTGCCCTGACCGGTTTGATCTGCGACCGGTGGCTCCGGGCACGGTTGCCGGACCTCCGGATTTCCCCGTTGTGGGTTCCCGTCCTTGTGGGGCTCGAGTGGCATCTGGTCTGGGCCGGCCTCTCAGGAATGGAGACACTCGCGCTCGCCCTGCTGACGGCCGCAGTGCTATTCGCCGCCGAAGCGAGAGGGTTTCCTCCTCTTGCGGTTGGGATCCTGATCGGCCTTGGCGTGTGGCTTCGGCCGGACGCGCTGCTCTTGGCTCTCCCAGCGGGGGTCCTGATCGCGGTGGATCGCCAGCACAGCCCGGTGGAGAGGGCCCGGCGAATGGTGCAGGCCGTGCTGGGATTGTCGTTGCTCCTCCTTCCCTACCTGGCATTCAACCGTTCCCTTTCGGGCGAATGGTGGCCGAGCACATACTTTGCAAAGCAGGCGGAGTACGCCTCGCTGCGGGCTGAGCCCCTCTGGAGGCGGTTCTTCCTCCAGCTCAGGGCTCCGCTGGCGGGGGCAGGGATCGTGCTCGCCCCGGGTGTCGTCGTTGGGGCAGCCTACGCAATGCGCGAGCGCCGGCTGGAACGGCTTGTGCCTCTCCTGTGGGTGGGCTGTTTCCTGGGCGCCTACGCGCTGCGGCTCCCGGTCGTCTACCAGCACGGCCGCTATGCCATGCCCGTGATTCCAGTGCTGATCGTGCTGGGTGCCGAGGGCATGGCCCGCTGGTGCAGGCCGGGCGCCGCCGAGTTGGGGCGGCGGCTGGCCTCGCGCCTCTGGCTGGCCAGCCTTGGCATGGTTACGTTGGTCTTCTGGTTCATCGGCGGTCGCGCCTACGGCCGTGATGTCGCCATCATCGAAACGGAGATGGTGAGGGTGGCCCATTGGGTGCGGGAAAACACGCCGCCCGACGCGCTGGTTGCGGCGCACGACATCGGCGCGCTGGGTTACTACGGCGAGCGGCGCTTGATCGATCTTGCCGGGCTTGTCTCCCCGGAGGTGATTCCGATCCTGCGCGATGAGGCTGCCCTCGCCGCCCACCTCCAGGAGCGCCAGGCGGGCTACCTGGCGACCTTTCCCGAATGGTATCCCGTCCTCACGCGCGGGCTGACGCCGATCTTCTCCACCGGCGGCGCTTTCAGCCCGGCAGCGGGGGGAGAGAATATGGCTATCTATCTTTGGGGGAGGGCCTCGTTTGCCCCCCAGGATATGGCTGTGCTATACTCAGGACAATCCAGGCACGGCAGGGATGATCATGGAGACCATCGGCGTCATTATCGTAGATGATCACCCCCTCTTCCGCGAAGGCGTGCGCAACATCCTGGCCGCTGAAGAGGACATCCAAGTCCTCGGCGAGGCGACGACGGGGGATCAGGCTCTGCAGAGCGTTCGCGAGCTTCGGCCGCGGGTGGCCCTGATCGACGTCAACCTCCCGAACCTCAATGGGATTCAAGCGACTCGGCAGATCACGGCCGAGCGCCTGAACACGTCGGTCGTCCTCCTGACGGCCTATGATGACGTGGAGCAGGTGCTTCACGCGTTCAGCGCCGGCGCCTCGGCCTACTGCTCGAAAGACGTCCAGGCCGGAAAGCTGGTGGATGTGATCCGGCAAGTGGCACGCGGGTTCTATGTCGTCGGGGACCAGGTCTTCGATCAGACGGGGCTGGAGCAGTGGCTGACGCGAGGCGTCGAGACGGTGCGGCGGCCGCATATGGAGGGGGAAGTCGAGGCCTTCACGCCACTCTCGCCCCGCGAGATGGAGATCCTCCAGTTTGTCACCCGGGGGTTGAGCAACAAAGAGATCGCTGGCAAGCTGGGGATCAGCCATCAAACCGTCAAGAACCACATGACGGCCATCCTGCATAAGCTCGACATCGAGGATCGCACCCAGGCGGCCGTCTACGCCTTGCGCCACGGTTGGGTGCGGCTCCAAGACACACGCAAGTAGCGCGGAGGCCGCATGCCACGAGAGAAGGGAGCGGAGCTCACCCCGCTGGAGATCTTCCTTCAATCCACCCACTCCGAGCTCGATCAAGTGAGGATGGAGATGAAGGAGATCGGCCTCCTGGTGGAGCAATCCCAGGGCGAGGTGGATAAACTCGCCAACCGGAACGCAAGCATCACGGCCACGCTGCACCAACTCCAGGCGCACTTCGACACCGTCCCGCGGGAAGACATCAAGTCGGCTTACGAAGCGGCCCAGGACGCGCAGCAGCGTCTGTTCACGATGCGCGGCCAACTCGAGAAGCTGCAGAGCGACCAGGCCCATTTGAAGCGCTATGCCGATTTCGTGACCAGGACGCTGCAGCTCCTGGAGGGCGGGTCGGCCCCTGTGGTCTCCGATCAGGGGCTGGCGTCACCGGTGGTGCAGATCATTGAGGCCCAGGAAGAGGAGCGGCGCAAGCTCTCGCGCAAGGTGCACGACGGGCCGGCCCAGTCGCTCTCCAACTTCATCCTGAATGCGGAGATCGCCCTCCGGCTGATGGACACGGATCCCGAAAAGGCGCGCGAAGAGCTCAAGAACCTGAAGTCGACGGCGACCACCACATTCTCGAGTGTACGGGACTTCATCTTCGAGCTACGGCCGATGATGCTGGACGATCTCGGGCTGGTGCCCACCGTGCGCCGCTACATCGAGTCCTACAAGGAGAGGTCGGGGCTGGATGCCAGTCTGCTGATCACCGGGAAGGAGCAGCGGGTCCAATCTCACCTTGAGGTGCTGGTCTTCCGGGCCGTCCAGGAGCTGCTGGCGAATGCGCGCGAGCATGCCCAGGCGACGCAGGTGAAGGCGGCCCTGGACGTCGACTCGACGCAGGTGAAAGTGAGCGTGGAAGACAACGGCAAGGGGTTCGATCCGGAGGGGGCGGCGTTCACGGGTGGCCAGGGCCGCGGGCTAAAGACTCTGAAGGAACGAATCGGGCTAGTTGGTGGTACGATGGAGATCGCTAGCGCGGCTGGTAAGGGCACCCGAGTTTCCCTGGTTGTACCCACCTAGGCAGGAGCCGTGCTGCGGGGAACAGGCTGGGAGGACCAAAGTCCCGGTCGAAAAGATGGCCTCGGACAGACGTCCTATTGAGCTAATGGCCGGCCTATTCCTATAATGTAACCAGCCTGGAACAATACCCGGGCGAGACTGAAACAGAGAGGAGGTGAGACACATGCTGTTCGCTCCGAAGGAAAGAGGTCAGGGCCTCGTTGAGTACGCGCTGATCCTTGTCTTGGTCGCCGTTGTCGTGATCGTCATTCTAGCGCTGCTCGGGCCCGCCATCGGCAACGTGTTCAGCAATATCATCAGCAACATCTAGACCCGAAGGACAAAGGTGACGAGAACGTGCTCGATCACCTGCCGATCGCACCGGAGCCCTATCCATGATAGGGCTCCTTGCATCGAAGGGGCCGTCCTAGGCGTGTGCTCGGTGCCCCGGCGGCTGGTCGACTTGACATATTATTCGGAAGCGGTATCATACCCTGGCAGACCGGCTGGGGGAACGGAAAAGCCCCGCTAAGGAGGCTCCATGCGTCGCGGTCGCATTTTGATTCTGTTTGCCATGATTGTCCTGTTCGGGGTTGCCGCCATCTACCTGGTCATGCGGCCTAGGACACCTCCGACGACGGGAGGCGAGGAGACTCCCCTCGCCCCTCAGGACACGACCCTGATCGTCTTCTCCAACCAAGATATCGCCCGCGGTTCGGTCATCCCCGAGGATGGCGTCGGGCTCCAGCCCTACCCTCGCGACATGGTCGTTGAGACCATGATCGAGAATGACGTCCGCCTGGTCATCGGCCACCACGCCCGGCAGGATATCCCGCGCGGCGTCCCCGTGACCACCGGCATGATCACCGACCGCGCCGGGGACGTCGTGGGCACCGGGTCGGACGCCGCCTTCGCGATCCCTCCCGGCTACACGGCGATCGCCATGCCCATGTCACGCCTCTCGGGCGTCGCCTACGCCCTACGTGACGGCGACCAAGTCGACGTGATCATCTCGATGCTGATGGTCGATCTCGACCCCGAGTTTCAGACGATCCTCCCCAATCAGGCGCTGAGCCTCGCCAGCCCGGACTTCGGGCTCATCACGGCCTTGATCTGCACCGAGTTCAAGATCACTCAGCAGGGGACGGAGTGCATCAACCCCGCCCCGCCCCCCGTGGGGCGCCCGGTCACCGAAGACGAGTCCGACCAGGTCATCTTCAACGTCCCCACGGAAGCGCAGCGCCCGCGCCTGGTGAGTCAGCGGATCGTCCAGAATGCGACCGTTCTGCACGTCGGCACGTTCCCCACGGCGGCGGAAGAGGAAGCTCCGGTCGTCCAGCCCGTGCCCGAGGCGGGCGGTGAGGCGACCACCGTCCAACCTACCCCGACGGCGCCGCTGGCGCCGGACATTGTCACGCTGGTCGTGACGCCGCAGGACGCGCTGACTCTCAACTGGGCCCTGGGAAGCGGAGCCACGATCACCCTTACGCTCCGCTCCCCCGATGACGCGACCGCCACGGAGACGGTGAGTGTCACGCTGCAATACCTGATGCAAACCTACAACGTCACCCTGCCGGTTCGGCTGCCTTACGGCCTGGCGAACCCGCTCACGGAAGTCGTGGAGCCGGAATTGCCGAACGATGCGCCGAGTGCGCCGTAACGAGTTGGTCTGGAGAGGTGTGAGGGACGGAGCCCGCCATGGCGACGAGCGCGCCCGAGAAGATCCGCATCCTGATTGTGGATGATTTCGCCGAGACTCGCGAAAACATCCGCAAGCTGCTCCAGTTTGAGAACGACATGGAGGTCGTCGGCGGCGCTCGCTCAGGCGCTGAGGCGCTCGATATGGCGCGTGAGACTCAGCCCGATGTCGTGCTGATGGATATCAACATGCCCGACATGGACGGGATCAGCGCCACCAAAGCCTTGCTCGACGACGTCCCCTACGCCCAGATCGTCATCCTCTCGGTCAACAACGAGCCCGACTACATGCGGCGGGCGATGCTGGCCGGGGCGCGCGACTTCATCGCCAAGCCGCCCTCACCGGACGAGCTGATCTCCACCATCCGTCTCGTTTCGGAGCGGGCGCGCGATCAGAAGAAGAGGATAGAGAAGGACAAAGGGCGCAAGGAGCCTCCCGACGTGCCAGGTGACGAAGACTTCCGTCGGCCGTCCCGCCCGGCGGGCAAGGCGATCGCCGTCTACTCCGCTAAGGGCGGCGTGGGGGTGACGACGCTGGCCACCAACCTGGCCGTCGGGCTCCACACCGAGGAGACGCCGGCCGTCCTTGTCGACAGCTGCCTGCAGTTCGGCGACGTCTCCGTATTCCTCAACTTGCAGGTGAAGAACTCAATCGCCGATCTGTCCGCCCGGGCCGAAGAGCTCGACAACGACGTCGTGGACGAAGTGCTGATGACCCACGAGTGCGGCCTGCGCGTCCTGGCGGCGCCGCAGCGGCCGGAGATGGCCGACGATGTACACGCCGACCAGGTGCGCAAAGTGCTGCAGTTCCTGAAACGGGTCTTCGCCTATGTCATTATTGACACCAGCTCCACGATGGACGACACCACACTGGCCGTGCTCGACGTGGCCGATCTGCTGGTGGCCGTCGCCACCCCCGACATCCCCGCCATCAAAGACGCCCGCCTGCTCTTCGACCTGCTCAACGTCCTGGAGTTCCCTGCCGGCCACGTCCTTTTCGTCCTGAACAAGATGGACCGGCGCACGGGGATTACGGCCGAGGCCGTGGCCGAGAACCTCAAGCACGCCGTGGACGGGGAAATCCCCTACGCGGAACAGACGGTGACCGCTTCCGTCAACCGCGGCGTGCCTCTCCTCCTGGGGGATAAGAGCCGCCCACCGGCGCGCAACCTTCTCGATCTCCTGGGGGCGATCAAGCACAAGCTGGTGGCTCAGGCCAAGGAAGAGGAAGAGGTGAAGGTGGCAGAACGGCCTCGCGCTTTCGGCCGCTAAGCCCCTGCCGGACGGCAGGGCTGCTCGAAGGAGGTAGACGGTGTCCTTGCTGAAACGTATTGAATCGGGCCAATCCCAAAACCAGTCTCCCATGCCTGCTTCCGTCGCCGTAGATCCCAAGGCGGGGACGACGCGCTTGGGCTCTCTGAGCGCGGCCAAGCAACGCGTGGCGGCTCCGGGCGCGGCCCAACGCGACACCTACTACGACCTGAAGACCCGGGTGCAGAACAAGCTCCTGGCGGAACTCGACCCCTCCATGGACGTCAGCCAGACGGCCGAGGTGCGTCGCACAATCGAGGAGCTCTTCGAGAACATCCTCGCCGAGGAGAAGATCGTCCTCTCCCGGCCGGAGCGACGCCGGCTCTTCGAGCAGATCGTGGCCGAGATCCTCGGCCTGGGGCCGATCGAGCCGCTCCTGGCGGACGAGACGATCACCGAGGTGATGGTCAACGGCTCCAAGAACATCTACATCGAGCGGGCGGGCAAGATCTTCCGTGAGCCGGCTTCCTTCGAGAGCGACGACCACCTGATGCGCATCATCGACCGCATCGTGGCGCCTCTCGGACGCCGCATCGACGAATCCAGCCCCTACGTCGACGCCCGCCTGCCCGACGGATCCCGGGTGAACGCCGTCATCCCGCCGATTTCCCTCGTCGGCCCGGCGCTCACCATCCGAAAGTTCGCCAAGAACCCCATCACCATAGAGCAACTGATCGAGTATGGCACCGTTACGGCCGAGTCGATCGAGTTCATGAGGGCTGCGGTCATCTCGAAGATCAACATGGTGATCTCGGGCGGCACCGGCTCGGGCAAGACCACGCTCCTGAACGTGCTCTCCCAATTCATCCCGGGCGACGAACGGATCATCACGATCGAGAACGCGGCCGAGCTCCAGCTGCGCCAGGAGCACGTGGTGACGCTGGAATCCCGCCCTCCCAACATCGAGGGGCGGGGCGAGGTGACCATCCAAAACCTGGTGGTCAACTCGCTGCGAATGCGTCCGGATCGGATCATCGTCGGCGAGATCCGCGATGAAGCGGCCCTCGACATGCTCCAGGCCATGAACACCGGCCACGACGGCTCCATGACCACGGCCCACTCCAACAGCCCGCGCGACACCCTCTCGCGTATCGAGACGATGACGCTGATGGCGGGGATGGATCTGCCGGTGCGGGCCATTCGGGAGCAGATCGCTTCGGCCATCCATCTGATCGTCCACCTGGAACGCCTGCGGGACGGCACACGCAAGGTTACCCACATCTCCGAGATCCAGGGGATGGAGGGCGATGTGATCACCATGACCGACATCTTCGTCTTCGAGCAGACCGGCCTGGAGAACGGCAAGGTGATCGGGCGGCTGCGCCCCACAGGCCTGCGCCCGAAATTCATGGATAAGATCGAGATGTCTGGCATCCACCTGCCCGCCGCGATCTTCGGTGTCGGCGAAAGGGTGCGGTTCTGAGCCATGGACGCCCAAACGGTCCTTGTCCTTGGGGGCGGCCTTGGCCTGATCCTGCTCGTGGCCGGTTTGGTTGTATCTATGTTCGGCAGTCGCTCGGTTGTCGAGGAGCGCCTGGGGCGCTACGCCGAGTCGGGCGGGATCATCGCCAGTACCGAGCCCGGGATCAGCGCCCGCGCTCGGCTCACCCAGGGGCTGGGCGATTTCTTCAACCGGATGGGCGAGGGGACCGATCTGTTCGACTCGATGTCCCGCGAGCTGGCCCGAGCCGATATCAAGTTTCGCCCGGCGGAATACATCGCCCTGATCGTCGCCTCCTGCGCGGTCGTAGGCCTGGCGGGCTGGATCCTCGGCAAATCGCTGATCTTCGGGATCGCCTCGGCCGTCTTCGGGGCGTTTCTACCCCAGATCTACGTGAAGCGCGCCCAACGGGCGCGCCTGCGGCAGTTTGACAATCAGCTCGGCGATATGCTCAATCTCATGGTGAACGGGCTGCGCGCCGGCTACTCAACGCTTCAGGCCATGGAGGCAGTGAGCCGCGAGCTCCCCTCGCCGATCTGCGACGAGTTTCGCCGGGTGGTGCAGGAGATGCAGCTGGGCATCCCGATGGAGGACGCCCTCGAACACCTCTTGCGCCGCATCAGCAGTGAGGACCTCGACCTCGTCATCACCGCCATCAATGTGCAGCGCGAGGTCGGCGGCAACCTAGCCGAGATCCTGGACGTGATTTCCTATACGATTCGCGAACGGGTGCGCATCAAGGGAGAGATCAATGCCCTGACGGCCCAGGGGCGCATCACGGCCTGGGTGATCTCGCTCCTGCCCGTGGCCCTGGTGGGGATCCTCTTTCTGGCGAACCGCGATTACGTCATGCAGTTCTTCAATCCGGATACCCGAACCTGCGGCATTCCGATGATCATCCTGGCGTCGCTCATGGTGCTCTCTGGGTTCTACACCGTGCGCAAGATGGCGCAGATCGACATCTAGCAGGCACGGCCGGAGGTCGGCCCGGCTCGGTCGGGTCGACGCCGACGAGAGATCTGAGGTGGAACGATGCCCTCGATAGCGATTATCGGTCTTGTGCTGGCGGTGGCCCTGGTGTTGGCGGTGATCCTGGTCCTGGTCGGGATGCGGGCCCGGGAACCCACCGACCCGATCCAGGCGCGGCTGGCCGAATTCAGCATGCGGGAAGAGCCGATGAGCCTGGAAGAGATCGAGCTCTCCCAGGCCTTCTACGAACGCATCATTCTCCCCTTCTTCAACCGCATCGGCCGCCTCGCATCCCGCTTCACGCCCCAGGCCACGCTGGAGAGCGCCCGCAAGAAGCTCGAGATGGCCGGCAACCCAATGCAGATGGACCCGGCTTTCTTCCTCGCCATGCGGTCGGTGCTGGCGGTGGTCTTCGGCGGGCTCCTTTTCGCCGTATTCGCCCTCACCCGCCGCAACTGGGCACAAGGTTTGGCCATCTCCGCTCTCTTTATGGGGATCGGCTTCTACTTCCCGGACCTCTGGCTCAGCAGCCGGATCAAGCGACGGCAGAAGGGGATCTTCCGCGCCATGCCCGATGCGCTCGATCTTCTGACGATCTGCGTCGAGGCCGGGCTGGGGTTCGACGCCGCCATGGCTAAGGTCCATGAGAAATGGGACAACGATCTCGCCCTGGAGCTGGGGCGGGTGATCCAGGAGATCCGGCTCGGGAAGCTGAGGCGCGATGCTCTTCGCGATATGTCGGAGCGCCTGGGGGTGGCGGAGCTGACGAGCTTCGTCGCGGCGGTCATCCAGTCGGAGCAGCTGGGCGTGAGCATGGCCAAGGTGCTCCGCATCCAGTCGGATCAGATGCGCGTCCGCCGGCGGCAGATGGCCGAGGAAGAGGCGCACAAGCTCCCGGTGAAGATGGTTTTCCCGATCGGCCTCTTGATCTTCCCATCCCTGCTCATCATCCTGCTCGGGCCGGCGGCGATGCTGATGCTGCGTTCTCCCCTGGGGGGCCTGCTGCGCTGAGATTCGGACCCAAGAGATGGAATCCGGCCGGGGACGTCCCCGTGGAAGGTACCCCTGCCCGCCTTCACCGGCGCTGGCTTCAGCGCTGGGTGCAGGCGGGCCTTGATTTCCTCTATCCACCCCGATGCGCGGGGTGCGGGGCGATGGGGCCCGATTGGTGCGAGGCCTGTCAGACCGGCCTGCGCCGGCTTCGCGGCCCGCTCTGCCCGCGTTGCGGTGCGCCTCGCCTCGGCCCGCGATCTTGCGCAGCCTGTCGCACGCTAGAGCTCCCTCTCACCGTCCGCTCGTACGCGCGTTACGAAGGAGCGCTCGCCCGGGCGATCCTCCATCTCAAGTATCGGCCCAATCCGCGGTTGGCCGCTCGGATGGCAGGCTGGCTGGCCGAACTCTGCGGTCGCGAAACGTGGCGGCCCTCGCTGGTGGTCCCGGTGCCGCTCTCCAAGGAAAGAAGACGCCGCAGAGGGTATAATCAGATGGACCTTGTGGCCAAAGCGCTCGCCGGCCTCCTGGGCCTCCCCTGCAAGACAGATGCCCTGTCCCGCGTTCGTGACACCCGATCCCAGGTGGGCCTCGATGCCGTGGCCCGGCATCGCAACGTCCAAGACGCTTTCCAGGCGCGTCGGGAGGCCGTGCAAGGAAGCGTGATTCTCTTGGTCGACGACCTGTTCACCACCGGGGCCACACTGGCAGCCTGTGCCGCAGCGCTCCGGGAAGCCGGGTCGGGAGAGGTATACGCTCTGACGGTTGGGCGAGCAGCATCGGGGTTTTGAGCCCTGATCGATCAAGGAGTCTCCATGGCCGTTCCCGTCGAGATCATCGTCCGCAACCTCGAACTCAGTGACCGACTCAAGGACTATGTAACCAAGAAGGTTGAGAAGCTCGACCGCTATCTCGACGCGGTCGAGGAAGCTCGGCTCGACCTCTCGTACGTGAAGTCGGCCCGGAGCGCGAGCGATCGGCAGGTGGCTCAGCTCACCGTCAGGGGTAAAGGCGTGCTCCTCCGGGCCGAGGAGCGGAGCGACGACATCTTCGCTTCGGTAGATGCCGTCCTCGAGAAGATCCACCGCCAAATGGAGCGCTACAAGGGCAAGCGTTGGCGCAATCGGGGCAATGGGCGTTCGACTGCCGAGGCGGCCCGCAAGGCCGGTGGCAAGGCTTCGCCGCCCTCAGCGCCGCTGATCGCCCGCCGCAAGCAGTTTGTTGTGGCGCCGATGGACGAAGAGGAGGCCGTCGACCAGATGGCGCTCCTCGGCCACGAGGAGTTCTTCGTCTTTCTCAACGCTTCCACCAGGCGCATCAACATTCTCTACCGGCGCCGCGACGGCACGTACGGGTTGCTCGAGCCGGAGATCGGCTGATCGAGCCGAGCCGCCGATCGCCTGGCAGCCCTCGTGAAGCGCCTTCCCGCTCTCGTGATGACCCCGCCGGCGGGGGAGACGCGCGCCGAGCGTTGGATGGCCGAAGGCCGCGCGGCCGCGGCCTCCGACCTCTTGCAGACGCTCTCCCACTCCGAAAGGATCGGGCCGCTCTACCTTCTGGCCGCGGAGGAGGAAGATCGGCGGCGCTTTCAGGCGCTGGGGGCCGTTCCGTGGGACGGCGCGGGCGAGCCATTCCACTTTGGCCGCTCGCTGGCCGCCTTTGCCGACTGGGCGGGAGTGGAGGCTCTCGCCTACTTCGGAGGCGCCAGCGCGCCGTTGCTGACCGCAAGGCTGGCGGAAGAGGCCTGTGATCGGCTGGAACGCGCCAGCGGGCCTCTGGCGATCGTCAACAACCTGCATTCCACGGACTGGATCCTTCTCAATTCGGCTCGCGGCCTTGCCCGCCTCGCTCCCCTCCTCCCCACCGACAATCCGCTCGGCTGGGTGCTGTCCCACGAGGGCGGGTTCGTCGTCGAGACCCTGCCTGCTTGCGCTGCCACCCGGGCCGATGTCGATACCCCGACCGACCTCCTCCTCCTCACCCATCACCCCGACCTCGGCCCTGCGGCGCGCCGTTTCCTCTCCAACGCTCCGCCGCACCTGAAGCAATCGGTGGAGTCGCTGCTCGAAGTGCTCGTCACGCCGGCCAAGACGCTGGCCGTGATCGGGCGCTCCACCTCTCACCTGTGGCAGATGCTGGAACGGAAGACTCAGATTTGGGTGCGACTATTCGTTGAAGAGCGCGGCATGCTGGCCAGTGGACGCCTGACCCGCGGCGTGGTGAGATCGCTGCTCGGAGAGGCTCTCGATTCCTGGGGCCCGAGCGAGTTTGTGAGCCACCTGGCCGGGATGAGCGACGCCGCGCTCTGGGACACGCGCGTCTGGTTGGCCACTCGCGGCCCGTGGCCCTCGGCGGCCGATCGATTTGCCGCTGACCTCGGGTGGGCCGAAGACGTCGGTGATCCAGCGTTGAGGGCCCTCACCGAGGCCATCCTCCAGGCGCCGATCCCCATCCTGACCGGCGGGCACGGCGTCGTGGCCGGGAGCGCGCTGGCGCTTCTGGAAACACTCCCCGAACAGGGATCCACAATCCCTTGAGAGTGGGTTCGGCGGCGCTGTCGTCGCAAGGCAGGGAGGTAACTCACCGCAGAGAACGCTGAGCACGCGGAGATTCATCGCGGAGCTCTGCGCTCTCGGCGGTCTCGGCGGTGAAAGGCGCGGTGCGGAACCACGCGCCGCCGAGGGAAAGAGCGTGTGTCGATTTCGGCATTTTGCGTAGGGGCGTTCAATTGAACGCCCCTACGTAGGATGTCCATGGGTGACCGTGACGGGAGGCGCCGTCGAAGGTGGAGGCGGAGCCTACCAGCCGTGAAGGTAGGGCTCCCAGCTCTCGTTCTCGGGGAGATGGCGGGCGAAGAGGTAGGAGGCCGTCGGGTGGGGCTCACCGGGCATCCGCAGCAGGCGGATGTGCGTCTCCTGAAGAGTCCGCCCGCCCTTGCGCAGATTGCATTCCGAGCAGGCGGTGACCAGGTTGCTCCATGTATGCTCGCCGCCGCGGTGACGCGGCAGGACGTGGTCGATCGTCAGCCGGGAGGCCTGCCGGCCGCAATACTGGCAGGTGAAGTTGTCTCGGCGGAAGATCTCCCGTTTCGTGAGGCGGACGCGGGGCCTAGGCCTGCGCACCATGTAGCCCAGTCGGATAATCGATGGACGCGGGATCGCCAGGCGAACGGTCCGCACGTACCCACGGCCATTCACCAGCATCTCCGCTTTCCCCGCAACGAGCAAACAGAGCGCGCGGCGCGTGGTGCAAACGTTGAGGGGTTCGAAGTTGGCGTTCAGAAGCAGCACCGGAACGTTCATGGCTTGGCCCGATTTCGGCGGATTATATCATCATCAACCGGGTAGGCAACGACACGCGCCAGAGCCGCAGCGGGCGCTCTGACGGGTCTACGGCTCCGTCTGCCGAACGCGTCGGGCTGCCTGACTCAATCCGGACCGAAAGAGGGGATAAGGCGCGACGGCTCGACGCCGAATCGCTCCAGGACGGCGCGCACCTCCGCCAAGGTTGGCAGGTTGCGGCCCGTGCCAAGCTTCTGGACCTTCGCCGCGCCAGTGGCGTTGGCGAGCGCGCCGATCTCCTCCAGGCTCAATCCTCTCAGGTATCCGGAGATCACAGCCGCATCCAGGCTGTCGCCTGCCCCGGTGGTATCGCGGCTCTCGACGGGGAAGCCCGGGGCGATCTGGATCTCGTCGCCACGAAGAAGGACACACCCTGCCGCGCCCCGCTTGAGAACAATCAGCTCGGGGCCCCGCCGAAGGAGAACCCGGGCCGATTCCAGAGGGTCAGCGAGGCGAGTGAGGCGGAGAGCTTCCTCTTCTGTCGCCAGGAGCACCCGAGCCAGGGTGCAGGCCTCCTGATGCCACGCGGGGTCGAAGAGTGGGTTCCCCGGCCCTGGGTCGAAGAAGTAGGGCACACCGGCCCGGGCGGCACAACGCATCGCTTCGAGGATTAAGGCCGGGAGGTGGTCATGGTCCACCCATCCGTCCGAGAAGGCCGCCTGGGCCGCGCCCAGGCGGCCGGTCCAATCCTGGGAGAGGGCCCGCACCGAGAGCTTCCCCGGGTAGCCAAGGTAGGCAGGCTCTCCCGCACGGTCGACGACAACGCCCGCCACCGGCGTCTCGCTCTCCTGTCCGACGATCACGCCGGATGCATCGATGCCCTCGGCCTTCAGCCCCTCCAGGACGATCTCCCCGAATCGATCCGTTCCCAGTTCCCCCAGGCAGGAGACGGGAAGCCCAAGCCTGGCGGCCATGATGGCGACGTTGGCTGCCCCGCCGGGGCCGAGGGCCAGGTATTCCACGCGCTGCAGCTGCGCGGCCTGGACGGGGAAGGAGGGGATCCTCAGGGTGAGATCGGCAATCAGGTCGCCAAGGACGACGATCATTGTGGGGAACTCCGTTGGGATGTGTATCGGCGATAGTCCGCCAGGAATTCCGGAACGGTCATCGGCGAGGTCGGGAAGCCCAGAGCCATTGCCAGCGCGATGAGTTGCGGCGGGCGGACGTGCGCTTGCTGGAGCAGCGCCGCCTCACGCAAGACTTGGCGCGCCGGGCCATCTCCAAGGATCCGGCCCTCGGACATCACGACCACCCGCTCGAAATGGGCCGCGCAGAAATCGAGATCGTGCGTGATCGTCAGCGCCGTCCGGCCTTCCTGCTTGAGCCCCTCGACGAGAGCGCCCAGGCGCTCCACGCCTCCGGCGTCCAAGCCGGTCGTCGGCTCGTCGAGGATGACGACCGGGGTCCGCATCGCCAGGGCCGCCGCGATGGCCACGAATTTCCGCTCGGCGGCAGGCAGATCATACGGGTGTCGCCCGACGGCATCCAGAAGGCCGCAACGTTCAAGCGCGGCGCGAACATCGGTCTCCACTTGCTGGGGCGTGCCTCCGAGGTTTCGCGGGCCGAAGGCCACCTCATCCCAGACCGTGCGGGCGAAGAGCTGGTCGTCCGGGTTCTGGAAGACGTACGCAACCCGCCTCGAGAGGGAGGCGACGCTCTTCTGGCGGGTGTTCCAGTCCCCGATCCAGACTTCTCCCGACTGGGGCCGCAGGAGCCCATTGAGGTGCCGGGCCAGCGTTGTCTTTCCGGCTCCGTTTTCACCGACGACGGCCACGGTTTCTCCCGCTCCCACCGTCACGTTCACCTCGTTCAGGGCGAGGACTCCCGATGGATAGTGAAAGGTCACCGCCTCGACCTTTATCTCCATCGCAGGAACTCCGCCGCCTGCTCCAGCGTGACCGGTAAAGGCCGGCCGCGCCCATCCGGCGCAAGCCCACTGGCGACGGCCGCGCGCGCGGCTTGAGTGTAGTAGGTTGGACGAATGCCCAGGGCTTCCATGGCAGGAGAGGCGAGCACCTCGCGAGGCTCCCCGTCGGCGACGATTTGCCCGGCCGCCAGAACAACCGCCCGGTGGGCGAAGGTGGCCACCCACTCCAGCTTGTGCTCGGTGAGAACGACGGTCATTGAGCCGCTGGAGGTTAGATCCCTCAAGTGCGTGAAGAGAGCCTCGGTGCCCGCCGGGTCGAGCTGTGAGGTGGGCTCATCGAGGACGAGCAGTCGCGGGCGCATGGCAAGCATCGAGGCGATGGCCAATCGCTGCTGCTGGCCTCCGGATAGCGCGTAGGGGGAACGATCGCCCAGAGAGCCCAGGCCGGTGAGACGCAAGGCCTCGTTGGCCCGGTCTAGGATTTCTGCGCGCGGCACCCCCAAGTTCTCGAGGCCGAAAGCCACTTCTTCCAATACGGTGAAGCGGGCGCCGGTGATCTGATTGAAGGGGTTCTGAAAGACCAGGCCGATCTCGCCGGAGAGCTCCGGCAGCGGCGTGTCGGGCACGTTCCTGTCGCCAACACGCACCTGGCCTTTCAGTTCTCCGCGAAAGAAGTGAGGGACGAAACCGGCCAGCGCATAGCACAGCGTCGACTTACCGGCCCCGTTGGGGCCCACGATGGCGCAAAGCTGGCCCTTAGGCACCTTCAGGTCGACATCGCGCAGGGCGGGAGTGGCGGTGCCCGCGTAGGTGAAGGAGAAGCCGTGGACCTCGATCATCGCCGACTGCTCCTAGGTGAGCCTCACCACGATCAACCCGGCCATGATCAGGAGCAGGAGCCAGCGCAGGGCGCGTTCCCAGGCGGGATCGCGGATCTCGGTCAGGCTGGTCTTGGGTCCCCGCCGGGTGAAGGCTCTCGCTTCCAGGGCGATCGCTCTCTCTTCGAGGTCCATCAGGCTCCCCAGGATCAGGGGCGACACGAGGGGGACCAGGGCGCGCAGCCTCCGCAGGAGATTGCCCTCCGTCTCGAGGCCCCTGGA
The DNA here is from genome assembly GCA_035288185.1 of Anaerolineales bacterium. Classification (GTDB taxonomy): domain Bacteria; phylum Chloroflexota; class Anaerolineae; order Anaerolineales; family E44-bin32; genus DATEAV01. The sequence goes on from DATEAV010000372.1 coordinate 20,643, forward strand.
CCGCTGGGCGTCCAGAATCGCCTGGGCCCGCGCCTGAAAGCCCGGGATGATCTGAAGTGAGGCGACGACAATGTACGACACCTGGGCCGGGAGCCCGTGCTGGACCAGCGAGTGCATCAGCACATCGGGGCGAGTGGTGAGCATGAGCAGCGTCGCCGCGCCCAGGCCGACAAGCAGACGTGCCGTCAGCAGGGTGGCGATCCACAGGCCCTCCGCCTTGAGGCTGAAAGGGCCCAGAGTGAAGAGAACTGTCGTCCCTTGCGCGAAGAATCCCTGGATCGGAAAGAGCGAGATCGCAAACGGCCACACCACGCGGACGCAAATCCGGAGGAACGGCCGAAGGATGCGGCCCCAGACGGCCAGGGGCACAAGGCCGAAAACGAAGACCGCGACCGTCACGGTGAGGGTTTCGAGCGTCGCCCCGGCCACGACTGCGACGAGAGCCAGCGTAAGCTTCGTGAGCGGGTTTAGGCGGTGGACGCCTGAAGCGCGGGGTAGATAGAGGGTGGCCGTCATGGCGGAGGGAAGCAAGGCTCCGGCCCCGTGGATGGCCGGCAAGAGAATA